>VBBY01000073.1 GCA_005881595.1 Betaproteobacteria bacterium
TCAGGCTCCTGAAGCGCGCCATGTCGAGGCGACCGTCCTCGTGCATCGGCGTGACGATTGCGACCAGGCTTCCGGTAATCATGCAAGACTCCCTTTCAGGGCGCGATTCTAGCGCTTTCGGCCGGCCCTCGTAGCGCACAAATCCGTTGCATCTCCGCTCGCTTCGGCCGCTCCACCGTCCCCTGCTCGAACGCCACTACTGTCAGCGCCTTGAAAGCACGCAGCAACTCCCCGGGCTGCAGCAGATAGGCCGGATTGGACGGCCGGCCGTAACGCTCGTTGCCTGCCATGAATGTTTCGTAGATCAGCACACCGCCCTCGTCGAGCGCCAGCTCGAGCTGCGCAAACAGCGGCCGGTGCAGATAATTCGTAACGATCACGGCCGCGAAGCGTTGACCTGCGAACGGCCAGCGCTGGCCGCTCTCGAGATCGGCCTGCACGAACGTCACGCCGGGAATCGACTGCGGAACGCTGTCTACCGCGACGACCGCGAGGCCGCGCCCGGCAAAGAAACGCGCATGTCGACCCGCCCCGCTCGCTACATCGAGCACCGGGCCGCGCGTCACCAGCTGCGCCCAGCGCACTACCCACTCGGACGGCGCCTCGGCGCCATGCAGATCAGCCAGCTCTTCGGCTCCAGGAGAGTCCTACCAGGCCGACCGCGCAAACGAACAGCCCCAGCGTGGAGAGCGCGTCTACCGTGGCGATCTGCTCGTACCACGCCTCGTCATAGTTCCTGCCGACGAAGGGTCGAAGCGTGAACACGCCGTAGAGCTCCGAGCCGAGGAACAGCAGCGCGCCGACGCTGATCATCCAGGCGCCGGCGCGCGATGCCGTATTCCTGAGCAGCAGTATGCCGGCCGCCAGAAAGAGCAGCCCGACGAGCGGCCGGATCACCAGGCCTGCGTTGGTGACCATGCGCTACGCGAGCGTGAGCTTCTTCAGCGGCAGGCTGCGCACCGGCTTGCCGGTCGCCGCGTAGATGGCGTTCATCACCGATGGCGCCACCACGCTGATCGTCGGCTCGCCGACGCCGCCCCAGAAATCGTACGACGGCACGATCACGGTCTCGACCTTCGGCATCTCGGCGAGCCGCAGGATCGGGTAGTCGTGGAAGTTCGATTCCACCATGCGCCCGTTCTCGACCGAGCATTCGCCATAGAGTGTCGCGGTGAGCCCGTATGCCACCGAGCCCTCGACCTGCGCCGCGATCTGGTCGGGATTGACGGCATGGCCGCAGTTGAGCGCCAGCACCATGCGATGCACCCTGACCTGGCCCTTGTCGCTCACCGACAGCTCGGCGACGGCCGCCGAGTAGCTGCCATATCCCATGAACTGCGCGATGCCGCGATGCACGCCCGCGGGCAGCGGCTTGCCCCAGCCCGCCTTGTCCGCCGCCGCATTCAGGACGGCCAGATGCTTCGGATGGTTGGCCATCAGGGCGCGGCGGAACTCGAGCGGGTCCTGCCCTGCCGCGCGCGCCACCTCGTCCATGAAGCACTCCAGGTACACGCCGTTCTGGTTGGTGTTGACGCCACGCCAGGGGCCGACCGGCACATGCGTGTTGCGCATCGCATATTCGATGAGCAGGTTCGGCACGGTGTAGCCGAACTGCGCGTCGCCCGGCTCCTTCGACAAACCCTGCAGCTGCCGCATGTCCTTGCCGTCCTTGATTCCCTGCGGGTTCAGGAAAGCATTGATCGACTGCCCGGACACGCGAATGTGCAGTCCAACGAGCTTGCCGCTCTCATCGACGCCGGCCGACAGCTTGCACTGCGAGATCGGCCGGTAGAAGTCGTGCGCCTGGTCCTCCTCGCGGGTCCAGATCAGCTTCACCGGGACACCGGGGAACTGCTTGGCGATGGCGACCGCCTGGCGCGTGTAATCCTGCGTGCCGCCGCGCCTGCCGAAGCCGCCGCCGAGGTCGAGCTTGTAGACCTCGCCTCTGTCGAGCGGCAGTCCCGCCTCCTCGGTCGCGGCGGCGAGCGACGCTTCCGCATTTTGCGTCGGCACCCAGACTTCCACCCTGTCCGGCGTGACCTTGGCGGTCGCGTTCATGGGCTCCATCGTCGCGTGGGCGAGGAACGGCGTGCTGTACACGGCTTCCACCTTCTTCGCGGCGCCTTCGATCGCCTTGAGCGCATCGCCTTCCTGCCAACCGGCGAGCGGCTCGCCGCTCGCGGTCAATCCCTCCTTGAGGCGCGCAGCGATCGTCGCGCTCGATTGCGTCGCGCCAGCGCCTTCATCCCAGACGATCGGCAGCGCGTCGAGCGCCGTCTTGGCCCGCCACCAGGTGTTGGCAACGACGCCGACGGTCGAGTCGTTCACCTTCACGACGCGATGCACGCCAGGCCGCCCCGACAGCTTGCTTTCGTCATAGCTCACCAGCTTGCCGCCGAATACCGGGCAAGCTTTCACCGCGGCGTGCAGCATGCCCGGCAGCTTGAGGTCGATCGAATAGATCTTGGCTCCGTTGAGCTTGTCGGCGGTGTCGAGCCGCTTCATCGGCCTGCCGGCGATCTTCCATTCCTTCGGGTCCCTGAGCTGGATGGTCTTGGGGTCCGGCGGGGTCAGCCTGGCCGCCGCGCCGGCGACCCTGCCGTAGGTGGTCGAGCGTTGCGAGGCCGCGTGCGTGATGACGCCATTCGCCACCGTGACTTCGCCGACCGGAACGTTCCACTCGTCGGCCGCCGCCTGCAACAGCATCATGCGCGCCGCGGCGCCGCCGCGGCGGACGTAATCCTGCGAGATGCGGATGCCGCGGCTGCCGCCGGTGGACATCTCGCCCCACACGCGCTTGCGGGCGAGGTTCTGCCCGGCGGTGAACTGCTCGGTGGCGACTTTTTTCCAGTCGCACTCGAGCTCCTCGACGACCAGCTGGGCGAGGCCGGTAATCGTGCCCTGCCCCATCTCCGAGCGCGCGATACGGATCACGCAGGTGTCGTTGGGCTTCACGACCACCCAGGCATTGATCTCGGCTCCGGCAGCAGCCGCAGTCTGCGCAGCGGCGGCGCTCGAGAGGCTGAAAGGCAGGTTGAAGCCGAGCGCGAGGCCGCCGCCGGCGGCGGCCGCGGAGCGCAGGATGAATTTGCGGCGATTCATGTCAAGCCCTCTTTCCAGCGGCCAAGTGGACCGCCGCGCGGATGCGCTGATAGGTGCCGCAGCGGCAGATGTTGGTCATCGCCTCGTCGATGTCCTTGTCGGTCGGCTTGGGGTTCTTCTTCAGCAGCGCCGCGGCAGCCATGATCTGTCCCGACTGGCAGTAGCCGCATTGCGGCACGTCGAGCGCCGCCCATGCCTCCTGCACGGGATGCGAGCTGGTGGCTGAAAGACCCTCGATGGTGACGATCTTGTCGCTCGCTTTCAGCGTACCGACGGGAATGGAGCAGGAGCGCCGCACCTCGCCGTTGATGTGCACCGAGCAGGCGCCGCACTGCGCGACGCCGCAGCCGTATTTGGTGCCGGTGAGGCCCACCTGCTCGCGGATCACCCAGAGCAGGGGGGTGTCGGCCTCCGCCTGCACGTTGCGCATCCTGCCGTTGACATTGAGCTTGGCCATCGCTGCCACTCCTCCAGGACGAATTGGTCGGCTACCTTACGCCCGCCGGGGCGCCGAGGCAATCGCTAGCGCGGTCTTGGTTTGCGCAGCGCCGGATTGAGCCTGTCGATGTCCGCCTGGACCTGCTCGCGACTGCGCTCGTAGACAATTTCCCGTCCCATCACCTTGCCGACGTAGGCCATGCCGTTGCGGGTCGGAATAAGCTGGCACTTGACGTTGTGGATGCCTTCACCCAGGACCACGTCGATCCACTCGGCCCGCTTGTTCAGCACCACCACCTCGATGGTCTGTCCGCTTTCGGTGCGTACCTTGATTTTCTCGTCGTGCATGCAGTTTCAATTCTCCATGAAGGCGTTCAACTCCGGCGTGGTCAGCGAACGCTCGAGATAACCGAAGCTGCCCTTTTCACTGACCTCCCGTGCCGCCTCGAGCAGGCCGCTCATCGCCGCGCGATACAGCGAAGTGGCGAGGCTGATGCGCCGCACGCCGGCCGCCTGGAGCTCGGCGACGCTGAAGGACCTGCCTTTGATGCCGGCCATGAAGTTGACCGGCTTGGACAGCGCGGCGCACACCGCGCGTACGGCGGCGAGGTCGGGCAGGCCCGGCGCCATCAGCACATCCGCGCCCGCCTTCTCGAATGCCTGCAAGCGCCTGATCGTGTCCTGCAGGTCGGGCCTGCCGCGCAAAAAATTCTCCGCGCGGGCGGTCAAGGTAAACGCGAAAGGCAGCGCCCGCGCCGCCCGGGCCGCCGCGGCGACGCGCTCGGTGGCGTGCTCGAGGTCGTAGAGCGGCTGATCCTTGTCGCCGGTCGCATCCTCGATCGAGCCGCCGACCAGCCCGACCCCGGCGGCAAGACGGATCGTCTCTGCCGCCGCCGCCGGTGCATCGCCGAAACCCTTTTCCAGATCAGCCGAGACCGGCAGGTCGGTCGCCATCACGATGGCGCGCGCATGCGCGAGCGCCTCCTCGCGCGTCACCTTGCCGTCGCGCCTGCCGAGCGTGCCGGCGCACGCGCCGCTCGAGGTCGCGAGCGCCTGGAAGCCAAGCCCGGCTAGAGCGCGCGCGGAGCCTGCATCCCACGGATTCGGAATCAGAAAGGCGCCCGGTCCCCGGTGCAGCGCGCGAAAGCGGGCCGCCTTGTCGCTGGTCATGTACAGAGCACCAGGTTGGCGAATTCGATCAGCATTGCCGGCTTGAGGTAGGCCGAGAAGGCGGCGGCGGTGACGAACGCGAACAGCGCCACTGCCAGGGCTTTCACCCAGAATTCCTGCCTTGGGCTCATGCCACCGAGTCTAGCTCAGCTTCTCCACCTGCGGCAGGTTGCAGGCGAGGATCGCCTTGTGCAGCGCCTCGATCGCTTCGGGGCGCGGAAAGCTGCGCCGCCAGGCGAGCGCGACGCGCCGCACCGGCACCGGCCGCGCGAAGGGCAGGACGCGGATCAGCTCGCCCGTGCCGCCCGCGCCGATGGAAGTCGCAGGCAGCACGGTGACGCCGACGCCGCCCGCGACCATCTGGCGGATCGTCTCGAGCGATCCGCCCTCCACGGTGCGGGCGATCGGGTTGCGCTCGCGCGAGCGCACGGCGTGGCAGATCTCGAGCACCTGGTCGCGGAAGCAATGGCCCTCGCCAAGGAGCAGCAGGCTCTCGCGCGTCAGCTCGTCCGAGGTCACGCGCTTCCTGCCTTCCCACCGATGACCCTTGGGCACCGCGACGAAGAACGGCTCGTCGTACACCGGGCGTATCTCTACGCCGGGCTCATGGAACGGCAGCGCGATCAGGATCACGTCGACTTCGCCGCTCTTCAGCGACTCGGCGAGCCGGTGCGTGAAGTTCTCCTGGATGTGCAGCTGCATGGCCGGCGCCGCGCGGCGCAGGATCGGGATCAGCTTGGGCAGCAGGTAGGGCCCGATGGTGTAGATCGCGCCGAGGCGAAGCGGCCCGGCGAGCGGATCGCGGCCCGCGGCGGCGAGCTCCCTGATGCGCGCCGATTCCTCGAGCACGCGCTGCGCCTGCTCGACGATTTTCTGCCCGGCAGGCGTGACCGCGACTTCCGCGGAGCCGCGCTCGAAAAGCGTCACGCCGAGCTCTTCCTCGAGCTTCTTCACCGCCACGGAGAGCGTCGGCTGCGACACGAAGCAGGTCTCCGCCGCCCTGCCGAAATGACGCTCGCGCGCCACGGCGACGATGTAGCGCAGCTCGGTCAGCGTCACGCTTTTCTTCTGGCCAGGAAATACAGCGGGATGCCGGCAAGCATGATGACCAGCCCGGCGAGCACCGGCACGCCGAATTCCACGGCGAAGCGCACGTAGTTCACGCTCGAGTAAAGCATGTAGGCGCACATGCCGCAAAACGCGAGTGGCACGACCGGATAGAGGGGAACGCGGAATGCCGGAGTGTCGCCGCCTGCCTTCCGGAACATAAAAAGCGTCAGGCCGGTAAGCAGAAAAAACGTCCAGAACACCGGCGCGGTGTAGGCCACCATGGCGCTGAACCCGTCGGGCGTGAATGATGCAACCAGGACCAGCGCGAGCGCGATGGCGCCCTGGAGAAGCAGCGCGTTTCCGGGCGTGCTTCCCGCCTCGCGCCAGCTGCCCAGGCGCGCAAAGAGCGCGAAATCGCGCCCGAGCGCGTAGTTAGTGCGCGCGCCGGTGAAGATCGCGGCATTGACCGTAGTGAGCGCGGCAAGGCAGACGATCAGGGCGAGCAGCAGCGCGCCCTTCTCGCCGGTCACGACGCGCATCAGGTCGGCGGCCACCGCCTTGGATTGCCGCATGCCGCCCAGGCCGAGCGCGGCGAGATACCCGAGGTTGACCAGCAGGTAAAGCGCCGTGACTGCCAGGATGCCGCCGACCAGGATGCGGATCATGTTGCGGCGCGGATCGCGCACCTCGCCGGCAAGATAGGCCGCCTCGTTCCAGCCGCCGTAGGTCAGCAGGACGAAAATCATCGCCAGCCCGAACGAGCCGCCGCTGGCCGGCTGCGCCGGCCCGGGGGCGGCGCCGGCCATCAGCCCCCCGAGGGCGATGAAAAGCAATCCGGCGAACAGCAGGACCTGCATGATCTTCTGCAGCGTCTTCGATTCGACGGTGCCGGCGAAATTGAGCAGCGTGAGCACCGCCACGCCGAGGGCGGCGTAGATCGCCGAGCTCTTGTCTCCAAGACGGAAGATCTCGGAGGCGTAGTCGCCGAATACGAACGCCACTGCGGCAATCGCGCCGGTCTGGATCACCGTCATGCGCGACCAGGCGAAGACGAACGCCGCGCCGCGGCCGAAGCCGCGCGCCAGATAGGCGTACTCGCCTCCCGTCTCGGGATAGCGCGAGGCAAGCTCGGCGTACACCAGGGCGCCGCACACCGACACGACCCCCCCGAAGATCCACGCGAAGAGGAATTCCGCGTTGCTCGAGGTATTGGCCGCGACGATCGACGGCGCCTTGAAAATGCCTGCGCCGATCACCATGCCGCAGATCAGGACGATGCCATCCGAGAGGGACAGCAGCTGTCTCGGCGCTGAGCTCACCGCGCTCGCGTCGCGCGCCATGGATGGATTTTCGTCACGTTGCCGTCGGACACGGTCACCTGCCCGTCGATGCGCTCGCCGCGCAGCGTGCCGGTAAACAGGTGGTGCCAGGCGTGGTCGTTCACGACGCCGGTGACCACCAGCTTGATTTCCTTGCCGCGCAGGCGGCTCGCGCGCACCAGAAGGTCGCGCCCTTGCGCCACCGCGCCCACCTCGAGCACCTGGAATTTCTGCGCGATGTTGAAGCGCCAGGCGCCCCCATGTGCGCCGAGCTCGCTCGACCATGCGCCGTGCGCGTCGGCGGGCACGATCCATAGCTCTACTCGCGACAGCCCGCCGACGCCGACCGTCTTTTCCGGCGCGCGCACCTCGAGCCGCTCGTCGGGCGGCCAGTCGCCGATGCCGCCGTCATGCGAGACGATGCGCGTGCCGGGCTTCAGCCCGAGCAGCCGCGGCAGGAGCTTGGCGTTGAAGTCGGGCAGAAGGTACATCGTGATCACGCTCGCCCGGGACAGGTCGGTGTCGAAGATGTCGCGGGTTTCGAAGCGCACGCGATCGGCGACACCCGCACGCCTTGCATTCCCGGTCGCCACCTTCACCAGCCGCGGATCGTAGTCGACGCCGAGGCCGCGCGCTCCGCGCTTGGCCGCCTCGATCACGATGCGGCCGTCGCCCGAGCCGAGGTCGATGAGGTAATCGCCGCTCTTCACCTCCGCCATGCGCAGCATGCGCTCGACGATCTCCATGGGCGTATTGACGTACGGCACGGTGCCGTCGTCCCAGCCCCAGGCCTGCGGCTGCGCGTGCAGCGGGAGCGAGGCGACGAAGAACACAACAGCCACCCGTGGCAGCAGAATCAACGAAATACCCAAGCGGTAAAATTGCGCGACGCGCCCCGGTAGCTCAGTGGATAGAGCAGTCCCCTCCTAAGGGACAGGTCGCACGTTCGATTCGTGTCCGGGGTGCCATGGCAGGTCAAAGACTCACGCTCCAACCGCGCAAGTCTAATTGCTTTTCCGGGATCCCTGAACTACGATCAAGTGCCTGTTGTCGCTGTTTTATTGACAATAAATACCGAGAACCACAAGTCACGCCCCGGTCGAGCGTTTCCATGGCGCGCCTTCGTGGCCGCGCTCCTGTGGGCGTTCGCGTTGGCGGCGTGGGCTCAAGCCGACATCCTCGCGCAGGGCGAGGCGCTGGTGCGCGCCGGCCGCTATGCCGATGCTTACCAGCTGCTCGAGCCGCACGAGGACAGGCTCGCCGGCGACCTCAAGTTCGACTACCTGCTCGCCCGCTCGGCGCTCGAGACCGGCCGCCCGGGCAAGGCGAGCTTCATCTATGAGCGCATCCTGGCGCAGGAGCCGAACTATGTCGGCGTCCACCTGGAGATGGGGCGGGCGTACCTGGCGCTCGGTGACTACGTCCGCGCGAAGCTCGAATTCGAGACGGTGCTGCGCTTCGAGAATCTGCCGCCCGGGCTGCGCGAGCAGGCCCAGATCTACGGCAAGGCGGCGGATGAATACATCGCCGGCAAGAAGACTGTCGGCTACGGCTACGCGGAGTACGGGTTCGGGTACGACTCCAACGCACAGTCGGCGACCAGGACCAGCGAGATCAGCGTGGTGAACGGCAACACGCTGATCCTGCCCCCGTCCTCGCTGAAGCGCAGCGACCACTACCACGCGCTCTCGCTCGGCGGCGAGCTGGTCCACGCGCTGACCGGGCGCTTCTCGGCGTTCGGGGGCGGAGATTTGCGCAGCCGTTGGTACAACAACGTAGATGTCGCGGATTTTTCAGCACTCGACGCGCGCGCGGGCGTGGGGTACAGCGAAGGCGCGACGAATGTGCGCATCGGTGTAAATGGCGGACGGTACTGGCTGGACCACGAGAAGACCCGCGACAGCTTTGGATTGAATGCGGATTACCGTTATCTTCTG
>VBBY01000025.1 GCA_005881595.1 Betaproteobacteria bacterium
TCCTTTATGCGCTCGGCCGCACTGACCTTCTGCAGCATCCCTCGCTCGCCATCGTCGGCAGCCGCAACGCCACGGCGCAGGGCGAGCATAACGCCGAGAGCTTCGCCAAGGCGCTGAGCAACGCCGGACTGAGCATCGTGTCGGGGCTCGCGATCGGCATCGACGCCGCGGCGCATCGCGGCGGTCTGGCAGGCGCCTCCTCCACCATCGCTGTGCTCGGCACCGGCATCGACGTTGTCTATCCCAAGCGCAACGCCGAGCTCGTGGCGGCGATCGCGGAGCGCGGGCTTCTCATCAGCGAATTCCCGCTCGGCACCGCACCGCTTGCGCACAACTTTCCGCGCCGCAACCGCTTGATCAGCGGGCTGGCGCAGGGCTGCCTGGTGGTCGAGGCGGCGCTCGTCTCCGGCTCTCTCATCACCGCGCGCACCGCAGCCGACCAGGGACGCGAGGTGTTCGCCATTCCCGGCTCGATCCATTCGCCGCTTTCCAAGGGCTGTCACGCGCTCATCAAGTCGGGGGGCAAGCTCGTCGAGTCGGCGGAGGACGTGCTCGCAGAGCTGACCGGGTTTCGGCGCAGCGGCCACGCGTCGACGATGGAATCGGGCGCGAGCGGCGCGGAGGTTGCCGCGGGCCTGCTTGCGCACATGGGACACGATCCGGTCGACGTCGACTCGCTGTGTGCGCGCGCCGGCATGTCGGCCGAACAGGTGTCGTCGGAATTGCTGCGGCTCGAGCTCGATGGACGCGTCACGGCGTTGCCCGGCGGGCTGTTTCAACGTCTTGAAAAAGGGAAGCGCGGGTAAACGCAAAGCCCCGGTGACACGTTACTAAGAGGGAGACTGCTATGTACGACATCCTCGTCTACCTGTTCGAGAACTGCCAGCAGGCCGAACTAACTTACGACCGCGAGCGCGTCGCCAAGAAGCTCTCGGCGGCGGGCTTCGACGACTCGGACATAAGCGAAGCGCTGCACTGGCTGGCGGGCGTGCTGCGCGCGCCTCACGGGGTGCCGCAAAAGCTGCCGGACTCGCGCACCAGCTTTCGGGCCTTCGCGCCTCGCGAGCTGGCAAAACTGGACGCCGAATGCCGCGGCTTTCTCCTGACGCTGGAGCAATCTGGGATTCTCGGCCCGCAGACTCGCGAGCTCGTGATCGAGCGCTCGCTCGCCGCCACCGGTGACAGCCTGACGCCGGATCAGTTGAAGCTCATCGTGCTGATGGTGCTGTGGAACCAGCAGATGCCGACCAGCCGCCTCGTCGCCGAAGATCTCTTCAGCGCGCCGCACGCGCGGCTTCCCAACTAACACTCTTGCGCGCGCCCGCGCGTGCGCGCTCGCGCGCGTGCGCGTTCCCTACTGGCGACGCACGGTTGAACCGCTTGCCGGTTTGCACTTATCATCTCCGGCCTTTCGCGCCCCATGGGAAAAAAACTCGTCATCGCAGAGAAGCCGTCGGTCGCCGCCGACATCGCGCGCGCGCTCGGTGGTTTCGCGCGCAAGGGCGATTACTTCGAGAGTGACGAATATCTGCTGTCGTCCGCGGTCGGCCATCTGCTCGAGCTCGCGGTTCCGGACGAGTACGCGGTAAAGAAGGGCAAGTGGTCATTCAAACACCTGCCGGTGATTCCGCCGCACTTCGAGCTGGCGCCGCTCGAGAAGCGCGAGCAGAGGCTTAACCTGCTGCTGCGGCTGATGAAGAGAAAGGATGTGAGCGGCCTGATCAATGCCTGCGACGCAGGCCGCGAGGGCGAGCTGATCTTCCGCTACATCGTCCAGCACGCGCGCATCAAAAAGCCGATCGAGCGCCTCTGGTTGCAATCGATGACGCCGCAGTCGATCCGCGACGGCTTCAACAGTCTGCGCGCGGACAAGGAACTGTTGCCACTCGCCGATGCCGCCAAGTGCCGCTCCGAGGCCGACTGGCTGGTGGGCATCAACGGCACTCGCGCAATGACCGCCTTCAATTCCAAGGAGGGGGGCTTTTACCTCACTACCGTCGGCCGCGTGCAGACCCCGACGCTCGCCATCCTGGTGGAGCGCGAGGAGAAAATCCGCGCCTTCACCCCGAGAGGCTACTGGGAAGTGCACGCCAGGTTTGGCGCCCGGGCCGGCGAGTACCCCGGGCGCTGGTTCGATCCCGGGTTCAAGAAGGATGACGACGCTGAGCGCAGGGCAGAGCGGCTTTGGGCCGCCACCAAGGCCGAGGCGATCGTCGCCGATTGCCGCGGCAAGAGCGGGATCGCGAGCGAGGAGTCCAGGCCCTCGACCCAGCTCTCCCCGCTGTTATTCGATCTGACGAGCCTGCAACGCGACGCCAATGCCCGTTTTGGTTTTCCCGCCCGGATGACTTTGTCGCTCGCCCAGGCTCTATACGAGCGGCACAAAGTTCTCACCTATCCACGAACGGATGCGCGGGCGCTGCCCGAGGATTACGTCGGCACGGTGAAGAAGACGCTCGAGGCGCTCGGCGCCAGCCGGGCGTTCTCCGCCTTTGCCCGGCACATACTGAAGCAGGGCTGGGTAAGGCCGAACAAGCGTGTGTTCGACAATACCAAGATCTCGGACCACTTTGCCATCATCCCCACCCTGCAGGCGCCCAAGCAACTGAACGAGGCCGAGCAGAAGCTCTACGACATGGTCGTACGGCGATTCCTTGCCGTGTTCTACCCGGCTGCGGAATACCTGCAGACCACGCGCATCACGCGGGTGGGCGAGCATAACTTTAAGACCGAAGGCAAAGTGCTCCAGAACCCCGGCTGGCTCGCGGTCTACGGCCGCGCCTCCGGCGAGGACAATGAGGACCTGCCGCCGATCGCGAAGAACGAAAAAGTCGGCGTGCTCGAAGTCGCAGCGCACGCCAGTCAGACCAGGCCGCCGCCGCGTTACAACGAGGCCACGCTACTCTCGGCAATGGAGGGGGCAGGCAAGCTGGTCGAGGACGACGAGTTGCGCGCGGCAATGGAAGCGAAGGGTCTGGGAACCCCCGCAACACGTGCCGCGATCATCGAAGGACTGATTTACGAAGGCTACGTTCATCGCGAAGGCAGGGAGCTGGTGCCGACCCCGAAGGCGTTTTCGCTGCTTTTCGCGCTGCACGTAATGAGCATCCCGGAGCTTGCTTCGCCGGAACTGACCGGAGAATGGGAGCACAAGCTGAAGCTGATCGAGCTGCGCAAGTTCACGCGCGAGGAGTTCATGCGGCACATCTCGCAGCTCGTGACCAATGTCGTCTCGATCATCAAGACCGGCGACATCCCCGACACCGCCTTTGCCACGGTGCCCGCGCCCTGCCCGAAGTGCGGCAGCGTGGTGCAGGAAAACTACCGCAAGTTCCAGTGCCAGAAATGCGACTTCTCGCTCTGGAAAGTGGTCTCTGGCCGCGAATGGTCGCCAGACGAAGTGGCCGAGCTCATCACCAAGCGCTTCATCGGCCCGCTCACCGGTTTTCGCAGCAAGCAGGGCAGGCCGTTCGCGGCCGGCCTGCGGCTCACTGACGATTTGCGCCTCGAATTCGACTTCGGAGGGCGCAGCGCTGACGGTGATGGCAAGGAGGTGCCGGACTTTAGCGCGCAGGAGCCGCTCGGCGCGTGCCCGAAGTGCGGGGCGCGCGTGTTTGAACACGGGGTGACTTATACGTGCGAGAAAACCGTGGGGGCGGGCCGGACGTGCGACTTCCGGTCCGGCCGCATGATCCTGCAGCAGCCGGTCGAGCGAGAGCAGATGAAAAAGCTGCTGGCGACCGGCCGCACCGACCTGCTCACCGGCTTTGTCTCGAAGAAGGGAAGGCGGTTTAAAGCCTTCCTAGTCAAGACTCCGGACGGGAAAGTCGGCTTCGAATTCCAGCCGCGCGCCGCCAAAGAGAAGCCCTACGAGCAAAAACCGGCCAAGAAAAGAAGCCGCGCCGCCTGATCAGACGTCCAGGTTGCGGACGCCGAGCGCGTTTGACTCGATGAACAGCCGCCGCGGCTCGACCTCGTCGCCCATCAGCTTGGTGAAGATCTCATCGGCGGCGATGCCGTCGTCGATCTGCACCTTGAGGAGGCGCCGCGAGCCTGGGTCCATGGTGGTTTCCCAGAGCTGCTCCGGGTTCATTTCGCCCAGCCCCTTGTAACGCTGCAGCGTCATGGATTTCTCCACCTCGCCGAGCAGCCAGCGCATCGCCTCCGGGAAGTCGCGCACCAATTGCTTCTTGTCGCCGCGCTGCACATACGCTCCGGCGCCGATCAAGCCGCGCAGCATCTCGGCAGTCTGCCGGATCTGCTTATAGTCCCCCGAGTGCACGAACTCGGTGTCGATCGTGCTCATGCGGATGTTTCCGTGCCTCGTGCGCTCGATGCGCACCTGATAGCGCTCGGTCTTCGCGTCGAAGTGCGGGGCGACCGCCACGCCGTTGATGCCGATCGCGGCCTCGAGCGCCTCGGCGGCGGCCTCCGCCAAATCGCGCCGCGTGAGATCGACCTGCACCCCGTGCAGGATCGCCTGCAGGACCTCGCGGTCGATGAGCCGCGAGACCCGCTCGATCACCGCTTCGGCGAGGAGGTATGACTTCGCCAGCTCCGCCAGGGCATCGCCCGTGATCGGCTCGCGCTCCGCCCCGGGATAAAGGACGGCCTCGACTAGCGCCAGCTTGAGCATGAAAGCGTTCAGTTCGTGCTCGTCCTTGAGGTAGCGCTCTTCCTTGCCGAGCTTCGCCTTGTACAGCGGGGGCTGGGCGATGTAGATGTGGCCACGCTCCACCAGCTCGGGCATCTGCCGGTAGAAGAAGGTCAGCAGCAGCGTACGGATGTGCGAGCCGTCGACGTCGGCGTCGGTCATGATGATGATGCGGTGATAGCGCAGCTTGTCGGCGTTGTATTCGTCCTTGCCGAAGCCGCAGCCCAGAGCGGTGATCAGCGTCGCGATTTCAACCGAGGACAGCAGCTTGTCAAAGCGCGCCCGCTCGACGTTGAGAATCTTGCCCTTGAGCGGCAGGATGGCCTGAAAGCGCCGGTCGCGCCCTTGCTTGGCGGACCCGCCGGCAGAATCGCCCTCGACCAGGTACAGCTCGCATTGCGCGGGGTCGCGCTCCTGGCAGTCGGCCAGCTTGCCCGGCAAGCCCATCGAATCGAGGACGCCTTTTCTGCGCGTCATTTCGCGCGCCTTGCGCGCCGCTTCGCGTGCCCGGGCGGCCTCGACAATCTTCGAGGTGATGACGCGCGCATCCGCCGGACGCTCGTCGAGGTACGCGCGCAGCCGCTCGGCGACGATCTCCTCGACCACCGGTCGCACTTCGGACGAAACCAGCTTTTCCTTGGTCTGCGAAGAAAACTTCGGCTCGGGCATCTTGATCGACAAGACGCAGGCGAGGCCTTCGCGCATGTCATCGCCAGTCGTCTCGACCTTCGCCTTTTTCGCCAGCTCGATTTCCTCGATGTACTTGTTGAGCACCCTGGTCATCGCCGCGCGCAGCCCGGTGAGGTGCGTGCCGCCGTCCTTCTGCGGGATGTTGTTGGTGAAGCAGAGCACCGATTCCTGGTAGGAGTCGTTCCATTGCATGGCGACTTCAACGGTGATGCCGTCCTTTTCGCCGATGCCGTGGAACAAGCTGCCGTGCAGGACGTTTTTTGCCCGGTTCATGTACTCGACAAAGCCCTTCACACCGCCAGAGAAGGCGAAGTTCTCCTCCTTGCCGGCGCGCTGGTCGATGAGCACGATCTTGACGCCGTTATTGAGGAATGAAAGCTCGCGCAGGCGCCGTGCGAGGATGTCGTAGTGGTAATCGACGGTACCGAAAACTTCCTTCGAAGCGAGGAAGTGCACCTCGGTGCCGCGACGCTCGGTGGCACCGGTGGCCCTGAGCGGCGCCACCGGCACGCCGCTGCGGAATTCCATCTGGTGCACCTGCCCGTCGCGCCAGGTGGTAAGGCGCAGCCATTCCGAGAGCGCGTTGACTACCGAAACGCCCACGCCGTGCAGGCCGCCGGACACCTTGTAGCTGTTGGAGTCGAACTTGCCGCCGGCGTGCAGCTCGGTCATGACGATCTCGGCCGCCGAGCGCTTCATCTCATCATCGTCCTTGATGCCGGTCGGGATGCCGCGCCCATTGTCGAGGACCGAGATGGAGTTGTCGGTATGGATCGTGACCACGATCTCGTCGCAAAAGCCGGCGAGCGCTTCGTCCACCGAGTTGTCGACGACCTCGAACACCATGTGGTGCAGGCCGGTGCCGTCGGACGTGTCACCAATGTACATGCCGGGGCGCTTGCGAACCGCCTCCAGGCCTTTCAAGACCTTGATCGCGTCCGAGCCGTATCCGTTGGCGTCGGGAAGATGTCTTTCCGGTTCTCCCACCCTAGATCCTCATCGGCATCACCACATACTTGAAATCCTGCTCCGACGCGTAGCTGATGAGCGCGCTCGACGATGAATCGCCGAAGGCGCATTCCACGGCACTGCCCGGGACATTGTTCAGCACATCGAGCAGATAATTGACGTTAAACCCGATATCGAGCGCGTCGCCGGAGTACTTCACATCCAGATCTTCCTGCGCCTCCTCCTGCTCGGCGTTGGACGACACCAGTTTCAGGCTGCCCTCTGTCAGCACCCAGCGCACGCCGCGGAATTTCTCGTTCGAGAGGATCGCGGCCCGCTGCAGGGCCTGGCGCAGGGGCTCGCGCTCTGTCTGGAGCCGGTTCTTGTGCTGCGTGGGGATGACGCGCGTGTAATCCGGAAACTTGCCGTCGACCAGCTTCGACACCACCTCGACCGTGCCGAAGCTGAATGCTGCCTGCGTCGTCGACAGCTCGATTGCGACTTCCTCGTCGCTGTCCGCGAGGAGCTTGACGAGCTCCAGCACCGTCTTTCGCGGCACGATGACCTCCTGGCGCGGCAGCTCCGCGTTGAGCTTGAGCGACGCATAGGCCAGTCGATGTCCGTCCGTCGCCACCAGCTTCAGTTGCCGATCCTCGACCACCATCAGCAAGCCGTTCAGGTAGTAACGGATGTCCTGCTGCGCCATTGCGTATTGCACGAGACCAAGCAGCCTGCGCAGCGCTTTCTGGCTGAGCACGAAGCGGGCGGCTTCCCCGGCGGGCCTTGCCAGGCGCGGGAAATCCTCGGCAGGCAGCGTTTGCAGCGTAAAACGGCTCTTGCCTGCCTTAACCAGCAAGCGTTTGTCCTGCTGCTGAAGCGTGACCTCCGTGTCCTCAGGGAGGGCCCTCAGGATGTCGACCAGCTTGCGCGCACCCACAGTCACAGCGCGCGGGTCACCGCCAGCCATCAGCGTGCTGCGCGCGGTGATCTGAATCTCGATGTCAGTGGCCAGGAAAGACAGCGCCTGCGTGGTCCGCTCAATCAAAACGTTGGATAGGATCGGCAGCGTATGCCGGCGTTCGATGATGCCGCTTACCGCAGAAAGCGGGTCCAGAATGTTATTGCACTTGTCTTTGACCAGAACCATGGAGTTATTACCTTCTAGTCTTTATTACCTTAGTAAGTAATAGTTATTAATAGAGTGGTCGCGGACCGCTGGATAAGTAAGAAAACGCTTTCGGCCTCGGATGTTGTATCTCCACGGAATAAGGGAAAAACTGTGGACCTCGTGTGAAGGGCTGTGGATAGTTTGCGCGTCGCGAAGCCGACGGGGCGCTGTCCACATTTTGTTCGCGCTTCGCGCACAGCTTGTTCAGCATCGTATCTAGCCCTTCAGTACCTGTTCGAGCACCAGATAGTCGCGATTGAGCGCGCTGTCGTGCGTACGCAGGCTAGCGATAGTGCGGCAGGCGTGCAGCACGGTGGTGTGGTCCCGATTGCCGAACGCCTCGCCGATTTCCGGCAGGCTCATCTGGGTAAGGTCCTTGGCGAGCGCCATCGCCACTTGGCGCGGGCGTGCGAGATTGCGGCTGCGTTTCTTCGAATGCATGTCGCCCACCTTGATCTTGAAATATTCGGCGACGGTTTTCTGGATACCCTCGACGCTGACTTGCCGGCTGTTGAGGTTGAGGATATCGCGCAGGGCTTCCTTCGCCAGGTCGAGCGACAGCTCGCGGTTGCTGAAGCGCGCGAAAGCGAGCACCTTCTTGAGAGCGCCCTCGAGCTCGCGCACGTTGGAGCGGATGTGCTTGGCGATGAAAAACGCGATGTCTTCGGACAGCGCGATCGAGTCCGCCTCAGCCTTTTTCAGCACGATTGCGACGCGCATCTCCAGCTCCGGCGGCTCGGTGGCCACGGTAAGGCCCCATCCGAAGCGCGAGATCAGGCGCTCTTCCATGCCCGCGATTTCCTTCGGGTAGGTGTCGCAGGTGATGACGATCTGTTTGCGCGCCTCCACCAACGCGTTGAACGCGTAGAAAAACTCCTCCTGGGTGCGCCCCTTGTTGGAAAAAAACTGGATGTCGTCGATCAGCAGTAGGTCGAGCGAATGGTAGTAGCGTTTGAATTCATCAAAGGATTTCTGCTGGTAAGCGCGTACTACGTCGGTAACATATTGCTCCGCATGGCAATAGCGGATACGCGCCTGGGGCCGCTGGTCGGCCAGCTGGTTGCCGATGGCCTGCAAAAGGTGCGTCTTGCCGAGCCCCACGCCGCCGTAGATGAACAGGGGGTTGTACGAAATTCCCGGATTTTCGGCCACCTGGATGGCAGCCGCGCGGGCCAGCTGGTTGGCTTTGCCGGTCACGAAGCTGTCGAACGAAAACGCCCGGTTTAGGCGCCCACGTTCCAGAATCGTTGGTACTTCGCTCGCACCGTGTTGTGCGGGCTGCGGCGCGCGCGGGGCGGCGGCATCGATGCCGCGTGCAAGAACCAGGCGCACGCCGAGGTCGCGACCGGCAGCCTCGGCGGCGAGCCGCTCGATGCGAGCGACGAAGCGCTCGCGCACCAGTTCGAGCACGAAGCGGTTGGGTGCAGCGAGTACCAGCGTGTCGGCCCCGGCACCGCCTTCCGGCGCAAGCGGCCGGATCCAGGTATTGAATTGTTGCGCGGGGAGTTCCTGCTCGAGTCGACGCAGGCAGGCGTCCCAGAGGTTTTGCATCTTGTGGTTGGCCGAGGTGAGTTGGAATTTTACCTTCTTCGGTATGAGTTATCCACAGCCGCGAGCGCGCTCAATAGGCAAGCGCAACGATTTGACAATGCATTGGCGCGCACGCTCTAATACCGCCCTTTTTCGGGCTGGGTAGCGATGAAGCGGACCTACCAACCATCTAAAACGCGGCGCGCGCGGCGCCATGGATTCCTAGTGCGTAGTCGCACGCGCGGCGGACGCGCGGTGCTGCGCAGCCGGCGCGCTCGGGGCCGCCGCCGGCTCGGGTTGTAGTCGCGGTCGGTAACCGCTTCGGGCTGGACTCCGGGCGCCGGCTAAGGCGAAAAGCCGAATTCGAGCGTCTTTTGCGTGAAGGCGCACGGCGCAGTCTCGACGGCTATACCTTCTATCTGGAGCGGCGCGATGCTGGCGGCGCGCGCCTTGGCATTCTCGTTTCGCGCAAGCACGCGGCGCGGGCGGTCGAACGCAACCGGATCAAGCGTTGCATCCGCGAGGCGTTTCGTCTGGAGCAGGAGGCGCTCGGTGCAGTTGACGTGCTGGTACGGCCGCCCTATGGCATTAAGCCGTCGGCCTCGATGCTGCTGCGGCTGCGCGAATTGCTCGGCAAGCTGAATTCATGATTGCAAGACTGTTACGAACTGCGCTGCGCGCCTACCGCCGGTTTGTCAGCCCGGTGCTGCCGATCTCCTGCCGTTTCCATCCCAGCTGCTCCGAATACGCGGAACAGGCCCTGGCACGGCATGGCGCATGGCGCGGCAGTTGGCTTGCCGCACGGCGGCTATGCCGTTGCGGACCTTGGCATCCGGGCGGTTACGACCCGCTGCCCTGAGGATGGACACGCAACGGCTCATTCTGTTGTTCATCTTCGGCTTTTCCCTGCTGATGCTCTGGGAAGCCTGGGACAAGGAGCACCGGCCGAAGCCCCTGCCGGCTGTTCCGACCGCGCCGCAGGCGGTGCCTGCCGCGGCTAAGCCGGTACCTTCAGCGGAAGCGAAGGCAACCGCCGGTAGCGTCCCAGCCGCGGCCGAGTCGGCGGCCGGCGGTGAGACGGTGCGGGTCAGCACGGATCTTCTTGTTGCGGAGATCGACACGTTGGGCGGCACGCTGAAGCGCCTTGAGTTGCTTCGACACAAGGATTCGAGCGATCCCAGCAGGAATTTCGTGCTGTTCGGGCCGCATCATGGGTACGAAGCCCAAAGCGGGCTTACCGGAGAGAATGGCCCGAACCACCGCAGCCTTTGGCGAGCGCTGCCCGCAGAGCGCAGCCTGGCGCCCGGGCAGGACGCGCTGCTGCTGCGGCTGACCGCCACCGGCCGGGATGGCGCGGAGGTGGAGAAGGTATACACGTTCCGGCGCAACAGCTATGAAATCGGCATCAGCTTGAATATCCGCAATCCGCGCGCAGCCGCTGTGCCTGCCTACGCGTATTTCCAACTGGCGCACGACGGCAAACCCGAGCTGAGCGGAGGTTCCCTCGCGCAATCGTTCGGCGCCCAGAGCTTTACCGGCTTCGCCATCTATACCAGCGAAGGCAAGTTCGAGAAGATCGCGCCGGCCGACCTCGACAAGGGGAAGGGCGAGCACAGCAAGCATGCGAATAACGGTTGGCTAGCATTCGTCCAGCATTACTTCGTATCGGCTTGGTTGCCGCCCGACGGCGCAGAGCGCGATTACGTCGTCGAAAAACGGGCCGACGGAATTTACGCAGGGCGCGTGCTGATAGGAACGAAGCTCGTCCCGGGTACCAGCGCGAGCGTGTCGGTGCGGCTCTACGCCGGACCGCAGGAAAAGCGCCGTCTGGAGGCGGCCGCGCCCGGTCTCGACCTAGTGGTGGACTATGGCTGGCTGACGATTATCGCCTGGCCGCTGTTCTGGCTGCTCGAGAAATTCCATGCGCTCAGCGGCAACTGGGGTGTCGCCATCATCCTGCTGACGCTGTTCATCAAGCTGGTGTTCTTCCCGCTCTCGGCGGCGAGCTATAAGTCGATGGCGAGGATGAAGCTGATCACGCCGCGGCTCACCAAGCTCCGGGAGATGTACGGGCACGACCGGCAGAAGATGAATCAGGCGATGATGGAGCTCTACAAGACCGAGAAGATCAACCCGCTGGGCGGCTGTTTCCCGATCCTAGTGCAGATCCCGGTATTCATTGCCCTGTACTGGGTGCTGCTTGCCGCGATCGAATTGCGCCACGCGCCGTTCATGCTGTGGATCCAGGACTTGTCGGCGCTCGACCCGTATTACGTGCTCCCGATCCTGATGACCATCACGATGGTGCTGCAGACGCGCATGAATCCAGTCCCGCCCGACCCGGTGCAGGCCAAGGTAATGAAGTTCATGCCGTTCGTATTCAGCATTTTCTTCTTTTTCTTCCCGGCCGGCCTGGTGCTGTACTGGCTGGTGAACAACATCCTCTCGATCCTCCAGCAGTGGCAGATCCAGCGCATGTTCGACCGCGACAAGCCTGCCCATGGAAAAAGATGAGGTAGCGCGGGACACCATTGCCGCGATCGCCACGCCGATCGGGCGAGGCGGAATCGGCGTAGTTCGCGTCTCGGGGCCTAAGGTGCGGGAAATCGCGCAAGCGTTGACCGGCCGGTTGCCCAAGGCGAGGAACGCGTCGCTGTGCCTGATTAAGGACGCCCGCGGCGAGCGCATCGACGAAGGCATCGTGCTCTATTTCCCGGCACCCCATTCGTACACGGGGGAGGCGGTGCTCGAGCTTCAGGGACACGGCGGGCCGGTGGTGATGCAGGCGGTGCTCGCTGCCTGCCTTGACGCGGGCGCGCGGCTCGCCGAGCCGGGCGAGTTCACGCGGCGCGCTTTTCTCGAGGGCAAGCTCGATCTAGCGCAGGCCGAGGCGGTCGCCGACCTGATCGACGCGGCGAGCCGCCAGGCGGCGCGCTCTGCGCTGCGCTCGCTCAAGGGAGAGTTCTCCGCGGTGATCGGCGCCTTGAACGCGCAGCTCATCGAGTTGCGCGCGCTGGTTGAGGCCATGCTCGATTTTCCGGAAGAAGAACTCGACCGTCTCCATGTGGACGATGCCGCCGCACGCCTGGCGCGCGTGCGCGCCGCGCTCGATGAGGTCCTTGGCAAGAGCCGGCAGGGCAGTCTGTTACGCAGCGGCATTCAGGTAGTTCTGGCCGGGCGGCCCAACGTGGGCAAGTCAAGTCTTATGAACCGCTTGGCGGGCGAAGAGCGCGCGATCGTCACGCCCATTCCAGGCACCACGCGCGACGCGCTGCGCGAGCCTCTCGATATCGGCGGCGTGCCGGTAATCCTCGTCGACACTGCGGGCCTGCGCGCCTCCGCGGACGAGGTCGAACGCCTCGGCGTCGCGCGTACCAAGCACGAGCTCGAGCGCGCCGACGTGGTGCTCGCCGTGTTCGAAGCCGGTCAGGTTGTCGAGCCGCTCGCCCATCTGCCGGCCGGGGCCGCGCGCATTGACGTTTTCAACAAGGCCGATTTGGCGCCGGGTTTCTTGCCGCCGGCCACGGGGCATGCCGCGGTTGTCGTATCGGCGAAAACCGGCGTCGGCCTGGATGAGTTACGCGGAGCGATCCTCCATGCGGCCGGGTGGGCCTCGACGGGCGAATCGCTGTTTCTCGCCCGAGAGCGGCACTTGCGCGCGCTCGAGAGCGCTCGCAGCCGACTTCAGGCGGCTGCCGGAGAACTGCGCCGCTGGGAATTTTTTGCAGAGGAGCTGCGACTCGCGCAGAACGCGCTCGGCAGCATTACCGGGGAGTTCACCGCAGACGACCTTCTCGGCGAGATTTTCGCCCGCTTCTGTATCGGCAAATAGCTACTTCTTCTTCTTCGTGCGCTCGGTCATGATCTTTTCGTAGCACTGGGCGCAAACTTCGCGTTTGTGCTTGATTCCGGGCAAGGTGCGAAAGGTCGCGCGAGGCCTGGAGTGCTGCCCGTGGAAACAATATTTCAGCGGATTCAGATTAGCCATCGACTCCCCTAATGGTGGCTCCAAGCCCTAACTGTGCGCTTTTTTCTGCCCGCCGTCCGCGCGCGGCTCGGCGGCAGGTTCGCAGCGAAGAACTTATTGATAATATTCTTGTTTATCCGTTTGCACTGCATCCTTGTCCCAGCTGGCGCTAGGCTCGCGGTGCTACAATCGCCCCGGTCTTCGACCGGCCCAGCCTTTGCGCTGGGCCGTTTGCCTTTCGGGAGTCTCGCGCAATGAGTGCACCCGCCTCCGCAGCCGACCAATCGAACGCCCCCGCGTGGGTGCGCCACCGCGCTCTTCGGCAGTGGGTCTCGGAGGTCGCGCGTCTTTCCAAGCCCGAGCGCATCCACTGGTGTGACGGCTCACGGGCCGAATACGACCGCTTGTGCGCCGAGTTGGAGAGGGCGGGCACGTTCATCCGCCTGAACGAGAAGCTGCGGCCAAACTCATACCTCGCGCGGTCACATCCGAGCGATGTCGCACGCATGGAGGACCGCACCTTCATTTGCAGCCAGGACAAGGACGACGCCGGACCGACGAACAACTGGATCGCGCCGCGTGAGATGCGCCGGACGCTGGACCGTCTGTTCGACGGCTGCATGCGGGGACGCACGATGTACGTGATGCCGTTCTCCATGGGCCCCATAGGCTCGCATATTGCGCAGATTGGCGTCGAGATCTCGGACTCGGCGTACGTGGCGGTCAACATGCAGATCATGACGCGCATGGGCCGCGCAGTCGCGGAGTGGCTCGGCGAAGACGGCAGCTTCGTGCCTGGCGTGCACTCGGTCGGAGTGCCGCTCGCGCCGGGGAAGAAGGACGTCCCTTGGCCCTGCAATGAGAAGGAAAAGTGGATTGTGCATTTTCCCGAGACGCGCGAGATCTGGTCCTACGGCTCCGGCTACGGCGGTAACGCGCTGCTCGGGAAGAAATGCCTTGCCCTGCGCATCGCCTCGGTGATGGCGCGCGACCAAGGTTGGCTAGCCGAGCACATGCTGATCCTCGGCATGCACTCTCCGGCGGGAGAAAAGAGCTACATCGCCGCGGCGTTTCCCTCGGCCTGTGGCAAGACCAACCTGGCGATGCTGATTCCGCCGCCAGCGTTCAAAGGCTGGAAGGTCACTACGATCGGCGAAGACATCGCGTGGATCAAGCCGGGCCGCGATGGCCGCTTCTATGCCATCAACCCCGAATACGGACTATTCGGCGTGGCCCCCGGGACTTCGGAACACACCAATTCCAACGCCATGCGCATGCTGCGCGAGAACGTCATCTTCACCAATGTGGCACTGACTCCAGAAGGTGACGTTTGGTGGGAGGGCATGACCGAGCAGCCGCCGGCACGCCTGATCGATTGGCAGGGCAAGGAATGGACCCCCCAGTCCGGTCGTCTCGCCGCGCATGCCAACGCGCGCTTCACGGTTCCGGCGTCGCAGTGTCCGTCGATGGACCCGAAATGGGAGGATCCGCAGGGGGTTCCCATTTCTGCTTTCATTTTCGGTGGTCGTCGCTCCTCCACGGTACCGCTCGTCGTCGAGGCGCCCAGCTGGGAAGAGGGTGTCTATATGGCGGCCACGCTCGGCTCCGAAACGACCGCCGCGATTACCGGAAAGGTGGGCGTCGTGCGGCGCGATCCGATGGCGATGCTCGCGTTCTGTGGCTATAACATGGGCGACTATTTCGCTCACTGGCTGAACATGGGCAGCACTGTGCAGCATCCGCCGAAGATCTTCCGCGTCAACTGGTTTCGGCGCGACGCGCAGGGCCGATTTATGTGGCCGGGATTTGGCGAGAACATGCGCGTGCTGCAATGGGTCGTCGAGCGGACCCGGGGACGCACCCGCGATGTGGAAGAAACATCGCTTGGCCTGATGCCGCGTTACGAGGACCTCAATTGGACCGGCCTGGAAAAGCTCTCGGCCGCGCGGTACGCCGAACTTGCCCGGATCGACGCTGCGGCGTGGAAAGACGAACTCGCCGCCCACGACGAGCTTTTCGCCAAGCTTGGCAAGCGCCTGCCTGCCGCACTCGACGCGCGACGTGGTCATATGCACCAGAAGCTCGCCGCGCAATAGCCCAGCGGATGCTGCATCGCAGCATCCACTTTGGTTCCACGTGAAGCCTTACGGCGGCAGACGAGTACGCTAGTTCCACGTGAAACCATGACGTAAAATTGGGCCGTCCCCATGGAGTTTCCCGTCGAATTCGACGTCATCGTGGTCGGTGGCGGCCACGCTGGCACCGAGGCTGCGCTCGCCGCCGCCCGCATGGGCTCCCGCACCCTCCTGTTGACCCATAGCGTCGAGACGCTGGGGCAGATGTCGTGCAATCCCTCGATCGGAGGCATCGGCAAAGGCCACCTCGTCAAGGAGATCGATGCGTTGGGAGGGGCCATGGCCCTGGCGACCGACGAGGCCGGGATACAGTTCCGGACGCTGAATTTATCCAAGGGCCCGGCGGTGCGGGCGACGCGCGCGCAGGCTGATCGGGTGCTGTATAGGCAGGCCGTTCGCCGACGAATCGAGAATCAGCCCAATCTGGTGGTCTTCCAGCAAGCCGTGGACGACCTCCTGCTCGAGGGACAGCGGGTGATCGGGGTAGCAACGCAGCTGGGCCTGCGCTTCCGCGCGCAGGCGGTTGTACTGACGACCGGAACGTTCCTCGCCGGCCTGATACATGTCGGTTTGCGAAGCTATCAGGCAGGTCGCGCCGGGGATCCCGCTTCCAGCACGCTCGCCGCCAAGCTGCGGGAAATGAGTCTTCCGGTGGGTCGATTGAAGACCGGGACCCCGCCGCGTCTCGACGCTCGCAGCATCGATTTTTCCGGCTTGGAGGAGCAGCCCGGCGATACCCCGGAGCCCGTGTTTTCCTTCATGGGGCGGCGCGACATGCATCCCGGCCAGCTGCCGTGCTGGATCACTCATACCAACGAGGGGACTCACGAAATCATTCGCGGCGCCCTGGACCGGTCGCCGATGTATACCGGCGTGATCCAGGGCGTGGGGCCGCGCTATTGCCCGTCGATCGAAGACAAGATCCACCGGTTCGCAGGCAAGTCCAGCCATCAGCTGTTTCTTGAGCCCGAAGGTCTCACCAGCAACGAAATCTACCCAAACGGCATCTCCACTAGCTTGCCCTTCGACGTGCAGTTGAAGCTGGTGCATTCGATCCGGGGCCTCGAGCGGGCGCACATCGTGCGGCCAGGCTATGCAATCGAGTATGACTACTTCGACCCCTGCCATCTGCGGGCGTCGCTGGAAACGAAGAACCTTGATGGCCTGTTCTTGGCCGGTCAGATCAACGGCACCACGGGCTATGAAGAGGCCGCAGCCCAGGGGCTTCTTGCGGGCGTCAACGCTTCGCTTCGGGTGCAGGGGCGTGAGCCTTGGTGGCCGAAACGCGACCAGGCATACCTCGGGGTGCTGGTGGATGATCTCGTCACGCGCGGCGTTTCGGAGCCGTATCGCATGTTCACGAGCCGTGCCGAGTATCGCTTAACGCTGCGCGAGGACAATGCCGACCTGCGACTCACCGAGGCGGGTCGCCAACTCGGACTCGTCGACGATGCCCGTTGGGATGCGTTCAATCGAAAGCGCGACGCCGTGGTACGCGAGCAGGAGCGCCTGAAGTCAACGTATGTAAGCGCAGGCTTTCAGCAAAGGCAATCTCTTTTTGAGCTTTTGCGCCGACCTGATGTAACCTACGCGAGCCTGGTGGAGGAGCCAGCCGTCGACCCACTGGTCGCCGAGCAAGTCGAGATCCAAGCGAAATATGAAGGCTACATCGAGCGGCAGCGTGAGGAGGTCGAGCGCCGCAGCAAGCTCGAGACGCTAGCCTTGCCCCGGGAGATCGATTACCGCGCAGTGCGCGGTCTGTCGGTCGAGGTGCAGCAAAAGCTTAACCGGCATCGGCCGCAGACAGTCGGCCAGGCATCGCGTATTTCAGGCATTACGCCGGCCGCGATCTCGTTGCTATTGGTGCATCTGAAGCGAGGCTTCGAGCCCCACAAGAAGACAGCATGACGCCGCAGGCCGCGCTCGATCAGGGGCTCGGTGAACTTGCTTTGACGCTTCCGGTGGGCGCGCGCGGGCAGCTGTTGCGATATGTCGCGCTTCTCGCGAAGTGGAGCCGGACCTACAACCTGACCGCAATCCGTAACCCGCGCGAGATGGTCAGCCAGCACCTGCTCGATTCGCTCGCCGTCATTCCCTACCTGCCGATGCCCTCGGGCGACGCGGTGCTCGCCGATGTGGGCTCGGGCGCGGGGCTACCCGGCATTCCGCTGGCCATCGCGCGGCCCGCATGGCGCGTGACGCTCAATGACGCAAGCCAGAAGAAGTGCGCATTCCTCCGCCAGGCAACGATCGAGCTCGCGTTGCGAAACGTCGAAGTCCAGGAAGGACGCGTCGAGGCGTGGCTACCGGCGCGGCCCTTCGAAGTGGTGATCTCGCGCGCCTTTGCGGAACTCGCCAGCTTTGTTTCAGCATGCGGGCATCTGGTTGCGCGCGGTGGTGCGCTGGCTGCGATGAAGGGCACGTATCCGGGCGAAGAGCTCGAGCGCTTGCCTGCCTGCTGCCGCTGCGATCAGGCATTTCGGTTGCGTGTGCCTTTGCTCAACGCCGAGCGCCACCTGGTGCTTTGCCGCGTGGAGACCCAGGCTTGACGCACGTGCTCGCGGTCGTGAATCAAAAGGGCGGTGTCGGCAAAACGACGACCAGCGTTAACCTCGCCGCCGCGCTTGCTCAGGCTGCTCGGCGCGTGCTCCTGATTGATCTCGACCCGCAGGGTAATGCGACGATGGGAAGCGGCGTGGACAAGCGCACGGTCGCCCGCACCGTCTACCACGTTCTGCTCGGGCTCGCCGAGCTGGCAACAGTACGTGTGCGCTCGGAGCGCGGTGGCTACGACCTGGTGCCCTCCAATCGCGAGCTTGCGGGGGCAGAAGTCGAGCTGGTCGAACTGCAATCGCGCGAGGCGCGGCTCAAGGCCGCGCTCGAGCGCGTCGTGGGCGACTACGACTTCATTCTCATCGATTGCCCGCCGTCCCTCAGCCTGCTCACCGTCAACGCGCTCACTGCAGCACAGCGCGTGCTGATCCCGATGCAATGCGAGTACTACGCGCTCGAGGGGTTGTCGGACCTTGTGGGCACTATCAAGCGGGTGCGCGCGCATCTCAATCCCGAGCTCGAGATTGCCGGTCTGCTGCGCACGATGTACGACCCGAGGAACACGCTTTCCCAGCAGGTCTCACAGCAGCTGGAAACACATTTTGGTGACAAGGTCTACCGCACGCTCGTACCGCGCAACGTGCGGCTGGCCGAGGCACCGAGCTACGGCGTGCCGGCAGTGCTTTGGGACGCCGCGTCGAAGGGCGCCCAGGCCTACTTAGCGCTCGCCGACGAAATCCTCGCACAGGGAGCGCCCGCATGATCAAGCCCAAGGGACTGGGACGAGGACTCGACGCGCTGCTCGGCGGCGACGAAGCCCGGCGCGAAGCGCTGCTCACGCTGCCGGTGGCGCGCATCCGGCCCGGGCGCTACCAGCCGCGCACCAAGATGGACCAGCAGGCACTCGCCGAGCTCGCCGAGTCGATCCGCTCGCAGGGTTTGATGCAGCCGCTGCTCGTGCGGCCGGTGGACCGCGACCGCTACGAGCTGATCGCCGGCGAGCGGCGCTGGCGGGCGGCGCAAATGGCGGGGCTGGAGGAAGTGCCGGCGCTGGTGCGCGAAGTGCCGGATGAAGCCGCGCTCGCAATGTCGCTCATCGAGAACATCCAGCGCGAGAACCTCAATCCGATGGAAGAGGCGGCGGGACTGCAGCGCCTGGTCGACGAGTTCAAGATGACGCACGAGCAGGCGGCCGATGCGGTCGGCCGCTCGCGCAGCGCCACGACCAATCTGCTGCGGTTGCTCAAGCTCGCCCGGCCGGTGCAGGAAATGCTGCTGGAAGGCGCGCTCGAGATGGGGCATGCGCGCGCTCTGCTGGCGCTCGACGCGGCGCGGCAGATCGAAGCCGGCACGCGCGTGGCGGCGAAGCGCCTGTCGGTGCGCGAGACCGAGGCGCTGGTACAGGGCCTGCTGCGCGGCCCGGCAGCGCGGCGCCGCAAGAGAACCGACCGCGATCTCGCGCGGCTGGAAGAGGAAGTGTCGGAGCGGCTCGGCACTACGGTCGAGATCCGTGCGGCGAAAAAGGGCGCCGGCAAACTCGTGCTGCATTACTCGAGCCTCGATCATCTCGAGCAGCTACTCAAGAAACTGCGCTGACGTGTATAATTTTGCGGCCTTGCTCGGTGCGGAGAGAACCAACGCCATGCTTCGCCATCTGGGCAAGCCGATACGCACGGTTTTGCATTGGCAGCTCGCGGCAACGGCTGCAATGACGATTGCCGCGGCGTTGCTGGCGGGGGCGCAGACTGCGGTGTCGGCGGCCGCCGGCGGTTCGGTGAGCGTCGTTGCGGGGCTGGCGTCTGCATTCGTGGCTTCGAGGAGCGACGCGAAGTCTGCAGGGGAAATTCTGTTCGGCGCGTTGCGGGCCGAAGCAGTCAAGCTCGGAATCGCCGTGCTCCTGCTGTGGCTCGTGCTGGCGAACTACGCTGAGGTGGTGGTCGGCGTCTTCGTCGCAGCATTCATCGTCACGATGCTGATATTCGCCATGGCGTTTTTTGTCCGCGAATACTGAGTTCGGCACGATCAAGATGGCCGCTGGAACTTACAACAACCCGGGCGAATACATCGAGCATCACCTGACGTTTTTCGCCAAGCCGGTGGGCGAAGACGGGTTCTGGACGCTGAACGTCGATTCACTCGCCACCTCCATCATTCTGGGCGTCATCGGCCTCGGCTCCATCTGGTGGGTGGTGCGCGGCGCGACCTCGGGCGTGCCGAATCGCCGCCAGGCTTTTGTCGAGCTGCTGATCGAGTTCGTCGACGATCAGGCGAAAGGAATCTTTTACCAGGGCGATCGCAGCAAGTTCATCGCTCCCGCCGCGCTCACGGTGTTCGTGTGGGTTGTGCTGATGAACGCGATGGATCTCCTGCCGATCGACATGATCACCATCGTTCTCGGCTGGTTCCACCTGCATGAGTGGCGGCCGGTACCGACTGCGGACGTGAATACCACCTTCGCGCTCTCGATGTCGGTGTTCGTGCTGAGCATCTACTTCGCCATCGCGGTCAAGGGCCTGGGCGGCTGGCTGCACGAGATGTTCTGCGCGCCATTCGGCGCGAGTCCGCTGCTGTGGCCGGCAAACCTGCTTTTCAACTTGGTCGAGTACGTCTCGAAGACGCTGTCTCACTCGCTGCGGCTGTTCGGCAACATGTACGCCGGGGAGATCCTGTTCCTGCTTCTGTGGCTGCTCGCCGCGACTAGCCCGGCCGGCACCCTCTTCGCTATTCTGCTCGGCTTGGGGTGGGCGATCTTCCATATCCTGATCGTTCTGCTGCAGGCCTACATCTTCATGATGCTGACGATCGTGTACATCTCGATGGCGCACGAGCACCACTGACAAAGGGAAAAACCAATGGAAAAACTTCAATTGCTGGCGATGGTCCAGGCGTACACCGGCATCGGCGTCGGCCTGATGATCGGCCTCGGCGCCGCCGGCGCGTGCATCGGCGTTGGCATCATGTGCAGCCGCTTTCTCGAGGCTGCGGCGCGCCAGCCCGAGCTGACCAATTCGCTGCAAGCCAAAGTGTTCCTGCTGCTCGGCCTGATCGACGCTTCGTTCATCATCGGCCTGGGCATCGCCATGTTCTTCGCTTTTGCCAATCCGCTGGCGGCCGCTTTCCGCTGAAGCGCGGTCCGCGACGAACGCCATGAACATCACGCTCACGCTCATCGCCCAGGCGCTGGTCTTCGCGGCCTTTATCTGGTTCACCGCGAAGTTTGTCTGGCCCTACGTGCTTCGGGCCATCGAGACGCGGCAGAAGACCATCGCCGACGGCCTCGCCGCCGCCGAGCAGGGACACCGCTCGCTCGAGCTGTCGACGCGCCAGGCCGACGAGGCGATCAAGGAGGCGCGCAACCGCGCCGCGGAGATCCTTGGCCAGGCCGAGAAGCGCTCCGCGCAGCTGATCGAGGAGGCGAAAGTCGCCGCCAAGGAAGAAGGCAGCCGTGAGAAGGCTACCGCCAAGGCCGAGATCGAGCAGGAAGTAGCGCGTGCGCGCGAGCTGCTGCGCGAGCACGTGGCTGAACTCGCGGTCGCGGGCGCCGAGAAAATCTTGCGCCGCGAGGTGGACGCCAGAGCCCACGCCCAGTTGCTGGAAGAGATAAAGAGGCAATTTTAGATGGCCGAGCCGAGCACCATCGCCAGACCGTACGCCGAAGCGGTGTTCAAGCTGGCAGACGCCGCCGGGCGCCTGCGCGAATGGTCGCAGATGCTTGCTGCGCTGGCGGTGGTTGCCCAAGACGAGCGCGTGCTGCGCGCCATCCGCGATCCCAGATTGTCCGACGCAAAGGTGGCCGGGCTGTTCATCTCGATCCTTGCCGGGAAACTCACCGCTGATGCCGAAAACTTCGCCCGCGTGCTCGCCGAGAACAAGCGCCTCGAGCTGCTGCCCGAGATCCACTCCCAGTACGAATCGCTCAAGAACGAGCGCGAGGGCGTGGTCGAAGCCGAAGTTCAGTCGGCGTTCGAGCTCACCGAAGCGCAGCTCGCCGATCTCATCCAACGCCTGGAGAAGAAGACCGGGCGCAAGGTGCGCGCGCAGGTCTCGATCGCCCCCGAGCTGATCGGCGGCGTCAAGCTGTTGCTCGGCGACAAAGTGATCGACGGCTCGGCGCGCGCGCAACTCAGCGCGCTCGAGACTGCTCTCAAAGCCTAAGGAGCTTCGATGCAACTCAACCCTTCCGAAATCTCGGAACTCATCAAGAGCCGCATCCAGAACCTCGATGCCGGCGCGCAGATGCGCACCCAGGGCACCGTGGTGTCGGTGACCGACGGCATCTGCCGCATCCACGGCCTGTCCGACGTGATGCAGGGCGAGATGCTCGAGTTTCCGAAGAACACTTTCGGCCTCGCGCTCAACCTCGAACGCGACTCGGTGGGCGCGGTGATTCTCGGCGAATACACCCACATCACCGAAGGCGACACCGTCAAGACCACCGGCAAGATCCTCTCGGTGCCAATCGGCCCGGAGCTTCTCGGGCGGGTGGTGAATTCGCTCGGCCAGCCGATCGACGGCAAAGGGCCCGTGAACGCCAAGCTCACCGACGTAATCGAGAAGGTCGCGCCGGGGGTGATCGCGCGCCAGTCGGTGTCGCAGCCGGTGCAGACCGGGTTGAAGGCGATCGACTCGATGGTGCCGATCGGCCGCGGCCAGCGCGAGCTCATCATCGGCGACCGGCAAACCGGCAAGACCGCGGTCGCGGTCGACACCATCATCAACCAGAAGGGCAAGGAGCTCTTCTGTGTCTACGTCGCAATCGGGCAGAAGGCCTCCACCATCGCCAACGTGGTGCGCAAGCTCGAGGAGCACGGCGCCATGGCGTACACGATCGTGGTCGTCTCCTCCGCCTCCGAATCGGCGGCGATGCAGTACATCGCGCCCTATGCCGGCTGCACCATGGGCGAATTTTTCCGCGATCGCGGCCAGGACGCGCTGATCATCTACGACGATCTGACGAAGCAGGCCTGGGCGTACCGGCAGGTGTCGCTGCTCCTGCGCCGGCCGCCCGGCCGCGAAGCGTACCCGGGGGATGTGTTTTATTTGCACTCGCGCCTGCTCGAGCGCGCGGCGCGCGTCAATCCCGAGTACGTCGAGAAATTCACCAATGGGCAAGTGAAAGGCAAGACCGGCTCGCTGACCGCGCTGCCGATCATCGAGACCCAGGCGGGCGACGTTACCGCGTTCGTGCCGACCAACGTGATCTCGATCACCGACGGGCAGATCTTCCTCGAAACGGATCTGTTCAACGCCGGCATCCGCCCGGCGATCAACGCGGGCATCTCGGTGTCGCGCGTCGGCGGCGCGGCGCAGACCAAGATCATGAAGCGGCGCGACACCGGCGGCGGCGTGCGCCTGGCGCTCGCGCAGTTCCGCGAGCTCGCGGCCTTCGCCCAGTTCGCGAGCGACCTCGACGAGGCCACCCGCAAGCAGCTCGAGCGCGGCCGCATGGTGACCGAGCTCATGAAGCAGCCGCAGTACCAGCCGCTGCAGGTCTGGGAGATGGCCCTGACGCTGTTCGCGGTGAACAACGGCTACTTCGACGACATCGACGTCAAGAAGGCGCTCGCCGCGGACAAGTCGATGCGCGACTACCTCAAGGGCAAGTACGCCGAGCTCGTCGGCAGGATGGAGGAGAAAAAGGACCTCTCGGCGGAGGACGAGAAGAGCCTGCACGACGCCATCAAGGACTGGAAGAAGAACGGCAGCTTCTAGCGATGCCCGGCACCAAAGAAATCCGGATGAAGATCCGCAGTGTGCAGAACACGCGGAAGATCACCAAGGCGATGGAGATGGTCGCCGCCTCGAAGATGCGCAAGGCGCAGGAGCGCATGCGCCACGCCCGCCCTTACGGCGAGAAAATCCGCAACGTCGCTGCGCACATCTCGCACGCCAATCCCGAGTACCGGCATCCGTTCCTGGTCGCGCGCGACACCGTGAAGCGCGTCGGCATCATCGTGGTCACCACCGACAAGGGATTGTGCGGCGCGCTCAACACCAACCTGCTGCGCCTGGTTCTCGGGCAGTACAAGGAATGGCAGGCGCAAGGCGAGGAGATCGACGTCTGCGCCATCGGCAACAAGGGCTTGGGCTTCATGCAGCGCCTGGGCGCGAACATCGTGTCGCAGGCGACGCAGCTCGGCGACCGGCCGCAGATGGACAAGCTGATCGGCACGGTTAAGGTGATGCTTGACGGCTACATCTCGGACCGCTTCGACCGCCTGCTGCTCGCCTACAACCGCTTCATCAATACCATGAAGCAGCAACCGGTGATCGAGCAGCTGCTGCCACTCGCCGGCGAGCGCTTAGGCGCGCCCGAGACGGTATGGGACTACATCTACGAGCCCGAGGCGCGCGCGGTGCTCGATCAGGTGATGACGCGCTACATCGAGGCGATCATCTATCAGGCAGTCGCGGAGAACATGTCCTCCGAGCAGTCGGCACGCATGGTGGCGATGAAAGCCGCATCGGACAACGCAGCCACCCTGATCGATGAGCTGACGCTCATCTACAACAAGAACCGCCAGGCCGGCATTACCAAGGAACTTTCCGAAATCGTCGGCGGCGCAGCCGCCGTCTGACCAGAGGACCGAACATGTCACAAGGGACGATCGTTCAAACCATCGGCGCGGTGATCGACATCGAATTCCCGCGCGAGGACATGCCGGGCATCTACGAGGCGCTCCTGCTCGAGGAGGGCACGGAAAACGCGCTGGTGGAAAAGGGTCTGACCTTCGAGGTCGAGCAGCAGCTCGGCGACGGCGTGGTGCGCTGCATCGCGCTCGGCTCCTCCGACGGCCTGCGCCGCGGCATGAAGGTGAAGGCGACCGGGGAGCCGATCTCGGTGCCGGTGGGCAAGGGCACCCTCGGGCGCATCATGGACGTGCTCGGGCGGCCGATCGACGGGGTCGGGCCGATCAAGTCGGACGAGCGTCGCTCGATTCACCAGATTGCGCCCAAGTTCGACGAGCTCTCGCCTTCGGCGGAGCTGCTCGAGACGGGCATCAAGGTGATCGACCTCATCTGCCCGTTCGCCAAGGGCGGCAAGATCGGGCTTTTCGGCGGCGCGGGCGTGGGCAAGACGATCAACATGCTCGAGCTCATCAACAACATCGCCACCCAGCACTCGGGCCTGTCGGTGTTCGCCGGCGTCGGCGAGCGCACGCGCGAGGGCAACGACTTCTACCACGAGATGATCGGAGCGGGCGTGGTCAAGCTCGACAACCTGGAGGAGTCCAAGGTGGCGATGGTGTTCGGGCAGATGAACGAGCCACCGGGCAACCGCCTGCGCGTCGGGCTGAGCGGCCTCACCATGGCGGAGCACTTCCGCGACGAAGGGCGCGACATCCTGTTCTTCGTCGACAACATCTATCGTTTCACGCTGGCGGGCGTAGAGGTCTCGGCGCTGCTCGGGCGCATGCCCTCCGCGGTCGGCTACCAGCCGACGCTGGCCGAGGAGATGGGCCGGCTGCAGGAGCGCATCACCTCGACCAAGACCGGCTCGATCACCTCGGTGCAGGCGATCTACGTGCCGGCCGACGACCTTACCGATCCCTCGCCCGCGACGACCTTCGGTCACCTCGACGCGACCGTGGTGCTCTCGCGCGACATCGCCTCGCTCGGCATCTATCCGGCGGTGGATCCGCTCGACTCGACTTCGCGGCAGGTCGATCCCAACGTCATCGGCGAGGACCACTACAACACCACGCGCGCCGTGCAGGCGACGCTGCAGCGCTACAAGGAGCTGCGCGACATCATCGCCATCCTCGGCATGGACGAGCTCTCGCCGGAGGACAAGCTCGCGGTGGCGCGCGCGCGCAAGATCCAGCGCTTCCTCTCGCAACCGTTCACCGTGGCGCAGAACTTCACCGGCACGCCAGGCAAGTACGTCACGCTCAAGGACACCATCAAGGGCTTCAAGATGATCGTCAACGGCGAGTGCGACGCGCTGCCCGAGCAGGCGTTCTACATGGTGGGGCCGATCGAGGAAGCCTTCGAGAAAGCGAAAACATTGCAGTGATGGCTGCCCCGACTATCCATGTCGATGTAGTCAGCGCCGAAGAGTCGATCTTCTCCGGCGAAGCCGAGTTCGTCGTGCTTCCTGGCGAAGCCGGCGAGCTCGGCATCTATCCGCGGCACACGCCGCTCATCACGCGCATCAAGCCCGGCGCAGTGCGCATTACTCCGGCGGGCGGCGGCGAGGAGCATCTGATCTTCGTCGCCGGCGGCATCCTGGAAGTGCAGCCCAAGGTCATCACCGTGCTCGCCGACACCGCGATCCGCGGCGCCGACCTCGACGAGGCCAAGGCGAACGAAGCGTTGAAACGCGCGGAAGAAGCGCGGCGCGCGGCGCGCGACAAGCAGGAGGTCGCGGCAGTGGAGAGCGAGGTGGCGATGCTCGCCGCGCAGCTTGCCGCAATTCGCAGGCTGAGGAAAAAGTAGCGCCTTCAGATCAACTCAGGAACGCGACTAAAACGTAGCGCTGGCTACCGCCGGCGCGCCAAGCATCGAACGGATAGCAGGTCACAAGCGTGAGCCGCGCCGGCCCTTCCTGCTTGGTTACCCATACTTCGCGCCGGTCCAGCACTTCCATCGCACTGACCCGGTAGGTCACGCGCCGGCCATCGGCGCGCTCGGCGATCAGCATGTCGCCCGGCTTGAGCTTGGCGAGGAACGCGAGGTGGGTGTCCCGGTGCCCGCCGATCACGCTGTTTCCCGCTTCGCCCGGCAGCGGCGTGCCGGAAACATGCCCGGGGCCGAAAGCCATGGCTGTGCCGTCTGCGCCGGCCAGCACGTAGCGCTCGATGCCGAGGCGCGGCACAGTCAGCCGGGCGACGGGCCAGGTATCGGCCCACGGCCAGGGCTTTGCCTGGCGCTCGCCGCTCAGGGTCCGTGCCCAGGCGTGCGCGATGAGACTCTGCGCCAGCCACGCCTTGGCTTGAATCCATGCTCCACGCCCCAGCTCCCACGCGCCTAGCGCAACGAGCAGCGTGATGAACACGATCCACAGCCAGGATGACCGGCGCGGCTCGGGGAGGGGGGTCCAGGCGCATTCGACGCCGAGCGCGATTTCGCGCTTCCGGCTCATTGGGATCCCCGGCGCGCAAGCAGCATCGCAAAGGCGATCAGCAGCGCGAGGCTGCCGCTGAACAAGGCGAAGCGGCTGTCGGTCGCGCCCTGCGGCAACTCGCCAAACAGCTTGTCGTATTCCCAGCCCTCGGGGAGAAGAGTGGGGACGGCGGCGAGCTTTGCCTCCTCCTCGGGCGGGCGCACCGGGGTCTTGTCCACCGCGACAAAGCTGGTGTACCGGGTCACCAGGCGATGCGCCGTGGCGAGCTCGATCACGCGCGCGCGGATCTCGTCTTCCGGCGTGCCCTCGCGCAAGGCGTCCATCAGCGACGCGACTTTCTCGCGCGCCCATACGGGAGCAATGCCTTTACCGGCAATGCCTTCACCGGTCGGCGCGCGAGCGAGCGGCACAGTCGCTTGCCATAGCTGACCGTCGCGCTCGCCGCTGATCTGCAAATCGCCCTGCAGCTTGTCTAGCGCAGCGGTGAGCACGAGCGGCTCGCCGGCGTAAAGATCCGGAATTCGCGCAGGCCAGCTCTCCGCCTGCACGCCGTGCGGCCAGCGCACTTCGAGTCCTTTCATGACCGGGGTTTCGAGCTTGGCGAAGAGCTCGCTCATCTTTTCGCGCACTTGCTCGACGCGGCCGACGTAGGTGAAAGTGCCGCGGCCGAGCTGCGCCGCTTTGGTCATGAAATGGCTGTTCGGCGCCGAGCCGATGCCGACCGTGAAGAGGCGCGAGCCGCCGAGGCGCTCGCGGATTAGCCGGAAAAGCTCCTCCTCGTTGCCGACGCAGCCGTCGGTGAGGAAGATCACCTGACGCACGCGCTCGCTGCCGTCTGAGCCGCCCTCGTCCCCGTTCAACGCGAGCTTGATCGCGGGCGCCATCTCGGTGCCGCCGCGCGCCTGCAGCGCGCCGACCCAGCGGGCCGCGCGCCGCACGTTGTCCGGCGTCGCCTCGCGAGGCGGCCGAGTGCGAGCTCGAGCGCCTCCTTCGCCTGGCGGATCGAACTGCCCATCGAACCCGAGGTATCGAGAATGAAGATCACTTCGCGCGGCAGCCGGGCGCCGTGCGCGGCCGCTGGCGGCAGCAGCATGAGCAGGCCGTAGTGCTTGCCGTCCTTTTCCTCGGCGAACCACGCTGCCTGCGGCGCATGGCCGGCGCGCGGCGTCCAGCTGAGCTCGAAATCGCGATTCGCCGGGGTCGCGCCCGCAGCGAGCGCGATTTCGCGGCGCGATTCGCTCGGCGCGGCGACGGCAATGCGGTGAGACGAGCTCTCGACGCTTTCGAGCGGCACGCCGGCATCGAGCGCGACGTGGATCGCGACCGGATTGCTGCGCCCGCCCTCCGTACCGGGGCGCATCACCGGCGGCGTAATGCGCTCGACGTCGGCGACGCGCAACGGACCCGCCGCGGAATAGCGCGGCCCGACCACCATCGGGAAGCGCAGCGAGAAGCGCCCGTCCTGATAGCGCAAGATCTGCTGGTACTCGAGCTCCACCACGATGGTTTCGCCCGGCCCGATGTTCGCCACCTGCGTGGTGAAAATGTTCGGCCGCTCTTCGTCGAGGAGCGCTGCGCGCCGGCCGGTGCTGCGCGCCTGCTCGTAAGCGGCGCGCGCGGCGGCACGCTCGCGGATTTCGGCTTCGACGACGCGTTCGGCGACGCGCAGGCGCAGCCGGTCCACCACAGAGTTTTCGGGCAGCGGAAAGATGTACACGCCTTCGTACCAATCCGGCTGCGGGTTGCTGAAGGTCTGAACCAGGCGCGCTCGCGCTACCGGCCCGCTGACGCGGAACGTGACATCGGTGGAAATTAGCGGCGCAGCGAACGCTTGCTCGCTGCCGGCGGCCTTCAGAAGCAAGGTGCCTTCGCCTAGCGGCGCGCCGTAGGCCGGAGCGGCAAGAAGCAGCGTCACTCCACACAAGACCACCGCCGTGGCGACGCCAAGCGTGCTCGCGAGCAGGATGAAAGCCAGAAGATCACGCGCGGCCCTGTGTTGGGTTTGTGCGGACATCGCTGCCTCCCTTTGTCTGCGTACCGGGAACATTCAAGCGGCCCGCGCGGCCGACGCGGCGACGCGCCGCGGGCAAAGCGGCGAGCGATTCTGGCAAAGCGCTGACAGGCGCGAGCGGCGCACCGGCCTTGGGCTATAGTCCGCGGGATGTCGCGCCGCATTGCCATCGTCGAGGACGACCCCACCATTCGGGCCAATTACGCTGAAGCGCTGCGCAAGCATGGCTTCGAGGTGGCGGCGTACGCCGCCCGCGCCGAAGCCCTCGCCGCGATGAGCGCGCGGCTGCCCGACCTCG
>VBBY01000237.1 GCA_005881595.1 Betaproteobacteria bacterium
GCTTCCGCAACTTCCGCCTGTTCTTCATCGGCCAGGGCGTCTCGCAGATCGGCAGCTGGCTGCAGATGATCGCCACCAGCTGGCTGGTGTACCACCTGTCGGGCTCGGCGTTCCTTCTGGGCCTTGCGGCATTCGCCCTGCAGATCCCGTTTTTCGTCCTCGCCCCGCTGGCCGGGGTTTTCGTCGACCGGCTGGACCGGCGCGGCGTACTGGTGGCGACCAACTGGATTGCCACCGCGCAGGCGGCTGCGATGTTCCTCGTCGTAGCGCTCGGCGTCGCCGCGCCCTGGCATTTCGTCGCCGGAAACCTGGTCCTCGGCATCGTGAACGCATTCAATGCCCCCGCGCGCCAGTCGATCCTGCTCGAGCTGGTCGGCGGCAAAAGCGACCTGCCCAACGCCATCGCGCTCAATTCCGTGATGATGAACGGCGCGCGCTTCGTCGGCCCGCTCATCGGCGGCGCGCTCATCGCGACGCTCGGCGAGCGCTGGAGCTTCGGCCTGAACGTGGTGAGCTATCTGGTAATGCTCGCGGCGCTTGCGCAGATGCGCATGCCGCCGCGCGGGCATGCGCCCCGCGAGCACGACTGGAGGCGTGAGCTCGTGGCGGGGGCGCGTTACGCCTTCGGCTTCTATCCCGCGCGCTGCGCCCTGCTGCTGCTCGCCGCCGTCAGCATCACCGTCGGGTCCTACGTCGCGCTGATGCCCTGGTTCGCACGCGAAGCATTCCACGGCGACTCGGGCACGCTGGGAATCCTGATCGGCGCGGCTGGGCTGGGCGCCGTGTCGGGGATGCTGTACCTCGCGATGCGGCCGAGCGTTCGGGGCCTGTTCCGTCTCATCGCATGGATGTCCGCGACCGCCGGCGGCGCCCTGGTCGCGTTCTCCATGGCCACCACGCTCTGGGTGGCGCTGCCCTCCCTCTACCTCGTCGGCCTGGGATTGATGCTGTCCGCCGCGTCGACGAACACGGTCCTGCAAACGATTGTGCCCGACGAGCTGCGCGGCCGCGTCGCCGCGCTCTACGTGATGGCGTTCATCGGCACCACGCCGCTCGGCGCGCTCGCGACCGGCTGGATCGCCGACTATGTCGGTCCGCCGCTCACGCTCGCTGCGTGCGGCATCGCGGCGCTGGCCGCAGCGGCTGCGTATGCCAGCCAATTGCCGGCCATCCGCCGCGACATCCGCCCGGTGTACGAGCGCCTGGGCACCTAGTAGGGCTTGAAGCCCTTGCCGACGAAAGGCGGCTCGCGTCCGACCAGGCTTTCGAGGAACACCAGCTCGGCGTCGGTGTGGTTCACCACCGGCGCCCGCATGATCATCTGCGGCGCACCTTCGGCCATGATGTAGCGCGGCTGCTCGTGATGCAGGGTGCGCACCGTTTCGCGCGCGGCGGGATCGCCGCGCGGCTCGAGCACCGCCTCGCCGTAACAGGTGCAGACGTAGGTGCGGCTGGGCTCGACCTCGAGATACACGGCGGTACCGCGGATGCCGATGTTGGCGCTCGGGGTACGCAATTGCCTGCGGCCATCGCCGAAGACCGACAGCACCGCGCCGCTGACGATACGCAGCCCGGTCTTCAGGATGGAAAGCCCGGAATTGCGGCGCACCAGCACGGCGTCCTTGTCGACAACGAACACCACCTCGCCGTCCGCACCGGTGGAGACGCTGTCCCCGCTGATCCTGACATCACCCTGCCGGCGGTAGACGCCCTGCTCGAGGCGGCCCTGAGCGAGCGCCTCGCGCACCAGAAGCATCGCCGCCGCGCCTTTCAGCCAGTCGCGGCGCGACGGCACTTCAGGCCACCGCGTACTTCAGCGCTTCGTGCTCGCTGGGCCAGGAGTGGTCGAACTGCCAGCCGTGCTGCGCCTCGAGCCGCAGGCGGAACGCTTCCTCCATCTCGGCCGACGGAGTGGGTATGCACTTGGCCGGGAAGCGCCGCAGGAAAGCCGAGGCGACGACGGCGCACTCGCCGATCGATGCAATCGTTGCTGACGCGACCTTCTGCCCGTGCAGGCAGATCGACTCGCCATCCAGGTAGGCCGGCAGGCCGAACTGGCGGTAAGTGGCGATCGCCGGCGCCAGCGCCCAGGAGACCCAGCGCGTCTCGCGGCCGGGCGCGATCCTCTTCGGCGCGATCAGCGCGAACAAATACTCGCCGTCGCCCTGGCCCCACAGAAGGATCGGCCGGGCGCGCGACGACTGCGCCGCGGCAAACGCCGAATACGCCGCGCGGAAATCGAACGCCTCGATCGCACCGAGCCTGATCCAGCGGGCCATCATGCGAAGGATTATTTCACTTCTTCCTCATGAAGAAGGTGAATTCCTTGTTCGCCTCGGCGTGGGACAGCAGCTCGTGCCCGGTCTGCCTGGAAAAGCTCTGGAAATCCTTGACCGCGCCGGGATCGGTGGCGAGCACCTTGAGGACCTGCCCGGATTGCATGCCGCTCAGCGCCTTCTTGGTGCGCAGAATCGGCAGCGGGCAATTCAGGCCGCGCGCGTCGAGTTCCCGGTCAAAATCCATAAAGTATTATGCCGCATGGACAAGCCGCGCCCGGGCGAAACGCTACTGGCGCTTCGCGTCGCGCATCTCGAGCGAGTACTGCGCGCGCAGGTCCTTGAGGCGCGCGTCGACCACCGACAGCTGGTAGAAATCGCCGTCGCCGGCGGAGCGCGCGAGCTGCAGCTGCTCGATCGCCGCCGGCAAGCTGCCCTGCAGAGCGTAGAA
>VBBY01000074.1 GCA_005881595.1 Betaproteobacteria bacterium
TAACGGCGTTCATGCCGAGCTGATACCCGGAACGTTCCGTCCGGTGGCCAACCGCAGCAACGATTACCTGATTGATCGTGCCAAACAGAAGAGCGGCCGTCACTACAACGGCGTCAGGGGTCTCGCGATGCAAGACGCGTCGGTGCAGGAAAGCATGGGACCCATCGCGGACCGGACCAAGGAGAAGCTCCAGTCAACTGACAAGGCCATCACCATGGCGCGCGCGCGGCTGGCGAAGGCCGCGAAGGAACTCCAGAAGGACGGCAAGGCGCCGGGGCTGAGCGCGGAAGCCCAGCTCGTGCGCTCGGCCTCTTTCGTCATCCCCGTGGAAGCCGATTTCGAGGAGCATGCCCTGGATGCGGTGAAATATCGAGAAGGGGCACCCCACGTCGCCGTCTGAGCCTGTGGCCAAACTGATTGCCGGTGTGGCTTTGCTCTGCGCTGCCGTGTTCGGCTGGGCGCAGGACTATCCGTCCCGCACCATAGTGCTCGTCGTGCCATTCACCCCGGGCACGACGGCGGATTCGCTGGCGCGGCTGATGCAACCGCACCTGTCGCAGCGCTGGGGCGTGCCGGTCGTCGTGGAAAACAAGCCGGGCGCGGCCGGCATCATCGGCATCGACTCCGTGGCGAAAGCCAATCCCGATGGCTACACGTTCCTCTTCACCTCGACCGCCTTCGGCACGCTGGCGGCGATGAACCCGAAACTGCCCTACGATCCTGATAAGAGTTTCGCCCCGGTCATGCTGCTCGGAACGAGCCCATTGAGCCTGGTGGTCTCCAACCACTTTCCGGCCAACACAGTGAAAGAGTTGATCGTCCAGGCCAAAGCGCGGCCGGGCGATCTCAACTACGCGTCGGCGGGTACCGGCAGCGTGTTTCATCTGTCGATGGAACTGCTCCAGCACGAAGCCGGCACCAGGATGATTCATGTCCCCTATAAAGGCACGACGGGCGTGATCAATGACCTCATTGCGGGTCATGTGCAGGCGAGCATGATGGTGTTTCAGACGGCGGCGCCGCTCGTGCAAAGCGGCAGGGTACGCATGCTCGCGGTGATGAGCTCGCAACGAGCGCCGGGGTTGCCGGATGTCCCCACGATGGTCGAATCGGGTTTTCCCAACATGATTGTTGAAGCCTGGACCGGCGTGATGGTTCCCGCCAAAACGCCGCCGGCTGTGATCAGCAAGTTCAATGACGAAGTCAACAAAGTGCTGGCGCTTCAGGATGTGAAGGCGGCGGCGGCCAGGATCGACGTAACGCTCGCCGGTGGCACGCCCGAGACCCTGGATGCTCTGGTCAAGAGGGAAATCAAGCAGTGGACCCAGGTGGTGCAGCGGGCGAATATCAAGCCGGAGTGACTCAATCTGGGGTCCGATAGGGGAGGCTCATGCGAACTCAACGCACGCTTGTCATGTTGCTTGGCGCCGTCATAGCGGCGGCCAGCGTTCCGGCGCGATCCCAGGAGGCCGAAGGCACGGCACCAGCGCCGAGAACGCCGTCCGCGTCACGCGAGGCGCGGAAATTCCTCGCGCCGGCGGATCAGGTCGTCGCCATCCGAGCGGCGCGGCTGTTCGATTCGAGGTCGGGCAAGATGCTCGCGAACCCCGTCATCATCGTGCGCGGCGAGCGCATCGCCGAGGTGGGCGCGGGCCTGCCGGTTCCCGCCGGCGCGACTGTGATCGATCTCGGCTCGGCAACGGTGCTGCCGGGGATGATCGATGGCCACGTCCACCTCAATCTGAACCAGCCCGACTCACCGTCCAAGCGCACGCTGATCGCGCTCGCTAACGGGCAAGTCGATCTCGAGGCCGGCTTCACCACCGTTCTCGACATGGACTCGCGCGGCGGATTCAACACCGTCGAGATCCGCGACGCAATCAACTCGGGCATGTTCCTCGGGCCGCGCATGCAGGTGGTCGGCCAATCGATAAATCAGCGCGCCACCAACCTCTACCCGGACCTGCAGTCGCTGCGCTATTACGAGGGATTCACGGAAAACAAGAACACCAATTCGCCGTGGCTCGCGCGCGCCGCAGTGCGCGAGGCAAAGCTGCACGGCGTCGACTGGATCAAGATCTATACGACCCAGGATTTCGTCGGCCCGGTGCACATGTGGCGATCGGACGCGACGCTCGTCAACAGCCCGTCGCTCACGCTCGAGGAAGTGGAGGCGATCGTCGACGAGGCACACCGGCTCGGCCTGAGAGTCGCCTGCCATACCTATGGCGGCGAAGGCATGAGGAGCTGCCTAAGCGCGGGCGTGGACTCGCCCAACCATCTGCTCGAGCTCGACGACGCCGGGGTCAAGCTGCTGCTGCAGAAGAAGCTCTTCTTCGTCCCGACCATCGACGATCTGATCTCGCTCGAAAAGGCCGATCTGCGCGAGACCGGCGGCAGGAACTCGCGCCTGCGCCTGATGGAGCAGGCCTTCAAGAAGGCGCTCGCGGCTGGCGTGACGATCGTGTTCGGCAGCGGCGCGACCTCCGCGACCATCCCGCATGGCAGGCAGGCCGACCAGTTCGCCTACTTCGTGAAATGGGGCATGACGCCGGTGCAGGCGCTGCAGACGGCCTACCTGCCCGCCGCGCGCATGCTGAACTACGGCTGGGAAAGCCAGATCGGCAGCATCGAAAAGGGCAAGTTCGCCGACATCATTGCCGTGGCCGGCAACCCCCTCGACGACGTCGCCGAAATGCAGCGCGTCAAGTTCGTGATGAAAGGCGGCTTGGTCGTGCGAAACGAACTGGCCGCACGATAGAGCCGAGCATTACCGCGCCTTCGCTTTGAGGGCCGCGAGCTCGCCCTCGCTGCGCACCGTCATGACGCCCATCTGGCTCGTGCGGTAGACCGGCACCACCACGTACAACTTGCCGTCGCGCTCGTGCAGCGCGATATGGCGGATTTCCGTGCCGCGCACCGGCAGATCGAAAATGGTCCACGTGTTGGTACCCGGATCGAGCTTGACGATGCGGTCCGCGGTCCACAGGTTGCCCCACGCGTTGTGCTTGCTGTCGACGGCGATGTGATACGCCTGCATCGCGGGATCCGGCAGCGGGACGATCGTCGTCTCGAGAGTCCTCGTATTGATCTTCGCCCACGACGAGCCGTACGAATTGCCCACCCACAGCAGGTCGGCGTTTTTGTCGGTGCCCATGCGGCGCGGACCTTGCGACCAAGGCAGGGGAGCGTTGAAGCCCAGGTCGCTGACGGTTTCGTAGAAGGCGCGGTCCTCGCCGAACAGGCGATCGACCTTGACGTCGGGCATCTTGATCTCGATCGTCTTGCCGGCGGCGACGTCGCCCTTGTAGACGGTATCCATAGCCATTTGCGCCCACCAGCCGTTGCCGTCGCGATCGCCGGCCGCGCCGTAGGTCGCCCCCGAGCCTCTCGGATTGCGCTCAGGGATCGTCGATTTGAATTCGGTGAACTTCTCGGCCGCCGGATCGAAGCGCACGGCGCCGCTCGGCGTGGACGCCCAGATCATGCCCTTGCCGTCCACGTCTATGGTGACCGCCCCGCCCACCGGAGCCATGCTTTCCGGAGTCTGGTAAATCGTGATCTTCTCGGTGGCGGTGTCGAGCTTGCCGAGCGCGCGGCGGCCCGGGTTGATGTCGAACCACAGGTTGCCCGCGCGGTCGCGCGCAAGCCCGTGCGTGGTGGCGGCCAGGCCCTTGGCCCCATCGGCCTTGAGGTACTTGACCGCGCCCGTCACGGGATCGACCTTGCCGATCGTCACGCCGCGGTTGGGGTTGTTGCAGGTGAAGTAGATCGTGCCGTCGAGGCCCAGGGCGCCGTCGTGCGGTAGCTGACCCATTTTCGATGTGGTGCCGAGCGACCAGTCGGTGCCGTCGTTCGCGTTGTATCGGGTGCCGATGCCCGCGTCGGGATTGAGGGGCAGGTCGTAGAGCGTCCAGACGGCGCGCGCCGCCTCGCCCGTGGGCCGCGCACGCGTCGCCATCTTCATCGACGATTCGCCCGGACCGCGCGCCCGCGCGAGGTAGGCGGCAAGTTGCTTCTGGTGGCGCTCCATGATCTGGTTGGATTTTGCGTTCGGCCCTGGATAGACGCCGGTGACCGGCACGACTTTCATCAGGTCGATGATCTTGCTCCAGCCGGCTTCGTCGAAGCGGAATTGCAGCACGTAGCTGGTCGAGTGGCAGCCGGTGCAGTTGTTCATGAAAATCTTCTTGGCGCGGGCGTCGTCGGCGCTCGCCTCGGGCAATGCCGCGACCATCATCTCGCCGGGCAACTGGCGGAAGCGCCGCTCGGGGTCGGTCATCTCCTGCAGCGTGAAATCCGCTCGGCGCTCCGCGGACAGGTCGACGGCGCTTTTGCTCATTTCGAAGCCGAGCGCTTGCGCCCACACGCGGTACTTGCCCGCGGGCAAGGGCGGGAAATAATAATTGCCCGCGGCGTCCGTGTAGACGCTGGTGGCGATGGTGGAGCCCTCCAGCTTGGCCGAGACCGTGACACCTTCGAGCTTCTGGCCGGAACGCGATGTGACCGCGCCGCTCAGCGACTGATCGGCCGCGTGGGCCGCGCTCGCCGCGAGCACGGATGTTGCGCAGGCGAGGAGTGAAGCGAGTACCTTGCTCATCGGGATTCTCCTGGAACAGTTCTCAGATAAGCGATGATGGCGTCGATCTCACTGGGCTTGAGGTAGTACTTGAACGCCGGCATGCGCTCGCTGCCGTTGACGATGAAAACGCGCATGACCTCGTCGTTCCCGCCAGCCGAGGCCTTGTTCAGCGGCGGCCCGTAGGTCTTGACGCCCATCGACGGCTGCAGGTGGCAGATGCCGCACGACTGCGCGAAGATCTGGCGGCCGAGCCGCTGCGTTTCGTCGAGATCGCTTTGCTGCGCTTGAACGGCGGGTGCGGCCGCGGCGAGCTCGTAGCCGGCGGCGCGCGCCTTCAGCGTGTAATGTCCGGGCTCGAGTCTCGCGGCCGGAAAAGCAAAGCGGCCGCGCGCGTCCGTGACGACGCTGATGCTGATCGTCGAGCCGTCCTTCTTGGCGCTGACGACAACGCCTTCCATCGCCGCTTCTTCGGCAGAGCTGACCTGGCCGGTCAGCACCGCGCTTTGCGCATACGCGACCGCCATGAAAACAGTGAAATAAGCAGCCGTTACGGTGCGGCAAATAACGGTATTCATCTGTCTCTCCCTCCCAGACTCGAGCTCTGCCAGTTATTGTCCGCCCGATTCTTGCAGCCTCCAACGGGGATCCTGATTAAGGAGAGCGGGGCGGGCATGTTTGCAAGCGTCACAGCGCGGAGAGATAGCGCGCGATGGCGCTGCGCTCCCGGTCGGTCAGCGCCTGCATGAACTTCGGCATGTCGAGGTTGTTGGTTCGCTGCTCGGCGGCAAAGGCGCGCATTGCCGCGACCAGATATTCATAGCTGAGCCCGGCCAGCCGCGGGGCCGGCATGCCACCCTGGAAGTTCGGCTGATGACAGGCCTGGCACTGGGCGATGCCCTTCGGCGGCAACGGCTGCTTTGCGGGCGCGGGCCGCGCCGGCCACGTCTTGGCCGCGAAATAGACCGCGATCTTGCGCAGATCGTCTTCGGCCAGGCCCTTGGCGATCGGCGACATGACGGCGCTGTTGCGCTCGCCGTTCCGAAAGTCGCGCAGCTGCTTCATGAGGTAGCTCCGTTCCTGACCCCAGATGACAGGAATGGTCTTGGGATCGGCGGGAACGCCTTTGTCGCCATGGCACGCCGCACAGAGCTGCGCCTTCGTCTCGATCTCATCCGCCGCATGCGCCGGCGCGATGCCGACCGCAAGGCCAATCCCCAGTCCGAAAATCCCCGAAAAGAAGCGTGTGAACATGAACATATTCCCCTCTCTTTGTCTGCTGCACGGCAGCGATCACCGCGTATGTAAGCAAAGCCGATCGCCAGCCGCAACGCAAGTGTGGCAGGATGCCGTAGTTTTCATCAGGAGAGCGCTATGCGAGCCAATCTGATGTTGACACTTGCCGCCACCGCCGCCGCCGCCGCGATGGTCTTTCCACCGGCCATCGACGCGGTCCGGGCTGAAGGTCAAGCGGCGCTCACCGGAATCGTCAGCTCCGAAGCCGAAGGCAAGATGGAAGGCGTCGTCGTCACCGCGCGCCGTCCCGGATCGATCGTCCAGGTCAGCGTGACCACGGATGCGGAGGGCCGCTACGGCTTCCCGCGCAACCGCTTGGAACCGGGCGACTACACGCTCAGCATCCGGGCGGTCGGCTACGACATCGACTCCCCGGCCAAGGCGACCGTGGCGAATGGAAAAGCCGCGACGGCCGACATCAAGCTGAGGACGACCAAGAATCTCGCCGGCCAGCTCACCAACGCCGAGTGGATGATGAGCGTCCCCGGCACCGAAGAGCAGAAGGCCGGGCTGCTCGACTGCGTCGGCTGCCACACGCTGGAGCGCGTCGTGCGCTCGACGCACGATTCCGACGAATGGACGCACGTGATCTCCCGCATGAGGGGCTACGGCGCCGTAAGCCAGCCGATCAAGCCCCAACCCATGCTGGATCGGAGGCGTGCGGGAACGCCAGAGCAGTTTCGCAAGCTGGCCGATTATCTCGCGACCATCAACCTGAGCGCCGTCGACCACTGGCCGTACGAATTGAAAACGCTGCCGCGACCCAAGGGCCGCGACACGCGCGCGATCGTCACCCAGTACGACGTGGTGCGGCCGACGAGCGAGCCGCACGACGTGCTGGTCGATAAGGAAGGCAAGGTCTGGTACACGGATTTCGGCGAGATGTTCATCGGCAAGTTCGATCCGAAGACGCTCAAGCTCGTCGAGTATCCGATCCAGAAGTTCAAGGACAAGGCGCCGACCGGCCTGCTCTCCATCGAGTTCGATCGGGACGGCAAGATCTGGTTCGACACGATGTATCAGGGCTCGCTCGGCTGTCTCGATCCGCAGACGGGCAAGATCGCCTATTACCCGCTGCCGCCGGAATACAACGACGACACCGTGCAGCTCAACTTCACGGGGCTGCGCCACGACGTCGACGGCAAGGTCTGGACCAAGAGCGTGGGCACGCAGCACATCTTCAGGCTCGACCTCGCGACCGGCAAATGGGAGCGCTTCCACCCGACCGACTACCTGCCTGAGGGCGCGCCCAAGCACGCGACCATCTACCAGGTGATTTCAGACTCGCAAAACAATCTGTGGATGGCGGAGTTCGTCGCGGGCCACCTCGGCAAGATCGACGCCAAGACGACGAAAGTGACGTGGTACCCGATGCCCACGCCGAACGCCCGCGCCCGCCGCATGAACATCGACGATCAGGACCGCATCACGGTGACCGAATATCGCGGCAACAAGGTCGCCGTGTTCGACACCAGGGCGGAGAAGTTCACCGAATACGAGCTGCCCGCGCGCACGTATCCGTACCGGGCTAATTTCGACAAGAACGGAGAAATCTGGGCGTCGACGATGCACACCGACCGGGTCGTGCGCCTCGATCCCAAGACCGGAACCGCAGTGCAGTACCTGATGCCGTCCGACACCAACATGCGCACGGTGTTCGTCGACAAGTCGACGACGCCGACGACGTTCTGGGTCGGGAGCAACCACGACCACCGGATCGTGAAGGTCGAGCCCCTGGACTGAGCCGCCGCACCGCAGGCCGAGTCTGTCCATGTGCGACCTTCAGGGAAGGCGAAGGACGGGGCCGAGCGCCAAAGAGCCGTCACCCAGGAGGGACAGGACGACCAGGCCGACGATCCAGAACGCCGGATATTCCCAGCCGCCGTCTTTGTTGCTGAATAGCCAGCCGTTCTTCCCATGCACCAGGACGATTGTGCCGGCGATCAGCGGCACGAGGAGCAGTGCTATCCATCGCGTCTCGATGCCAAGAAGCAGGAGCGTTCCGCCTCCGATCTCGGCTGCGATCGTGAGATAGGCGAGAAACCCGGGCACGCCGAGCGATTCGAAGTACTTTGCGGTGCCTGCCGGCGTGAACACTTTGATCTTGAGCCATGCGTGCGCATAGAACATAACGGCTACGGAGACGCGCAGCAGCAGGGCCGCATACGCGGAGAGATCTTGGTTGGTCATTTGTCCTCCCAGCTCCAATGCCAATGAGCGACGGTTGAGGCGAGCGCGGCCGGAAGTACCGACCGCGCTCTGATATTACTGCGCCAGGCCGATTTGTTTCATGAAGTCCTGGTTGTCCCAGAACAGCCATTCGTGGTCCATCGTGTCGCCTTTCCAGTGCCCGATGGTGGCCATGCCGATCGCGAAGCGCTTGCCGGTCGGCTGGATGAACTTGCCGTCGCCGGCCGGCATGGGCTTGGTAAACGTGCCCGTCATGACGCCGGTTACGGCAGTCCAGGTGCCCGAGCCGAAGCGGATGGGGTGCACCTTGATCGTGATATCCGGGGCGAAGACGAAAAGCGCCTTCAGGTCCTCGATGTGCTTCTCGATTCCTTTCGTCTCGTGGCCGTCCGGCCAGGTCACCACGATGTCTTTCGCGTGACTTTCGTGCAGCCGGTCCCACTTCTGGTTGCTGAAGACGTCGAAGTCCAGGGTGTCGAAGACCTTGAGGTTCTTCTCGACCGCTGGCGCCTGCTTCTCGTGAGGCGGAGGCGGCGTCGTGGGGTTCTCCGCAGGCGACTGCCCGAAGGTGATGGTGGTGAAAGCGGCGGCTGCGAGGCCGGCCAAGAGATTGCGATGAATCGGTTTCATGAGTGGTTCCTTTCAAGGGAGGTTACGATACGCGGGAACTTGCTCTCGCTGGCGGCGGGATCATCCTGCAGCCGGCGTTCCCGTAGGGGTCGAGCTGGATGAACGCCGCGTGGTACGAAAAGCAGGGTCCAGCCCGACAGGTTCTCGTGGTCGGCACGCTGCCCGACCCTGAGCCGGAGCCAGGCGAGGTGCGTATCCGGGTCGCTGCATCCGGAATCAATCCGGGTGACGTCAAGAAGCGACAGAACGCTTTCGGCTACGGCATGCCGTTCCCGCGCGTGATTCCCCACAGCGATGGAGCGGGGACCATCGACCGCATCGGGCAAGGCGTCGCGCGCCCGCGAATCGGCGAGCGCGTGTGGTGCTACGGGGCGCAGTCCTATCGCGCGTTCGGCACTGCGGCCGAGTATGTCGTCGTGCCCTCCTCGCAGGCCGTACCTTTGCCGGACGGCGTTCCGTTCGAGCAAGGCGCTTGCCTCGGCATACCGGGCATCACCGCGCATCGAGCGGTTCATGCGGCGGGGCCGGTTGCTGGGCGTACGCTGCTAGTCCAGGGTGGCGCCGGTGCAG
>VBBY01000075.1 GCA_005881595.1 Betaproteobacteria bacterium
TCGCTACCGTGCGTTCCGGTGCCGACGCCGCGCTGGCTCGTGCGGCCGGCGCGCACGAGGTTGTCCAGTACAGCGGGTGTTCCCGCGATGAGCTCATTCGAGATTTGCGCGCTCTTGCCCTGGGCGGGATGGATCACGTAGTGGAAGTGGCCTTCGGCGCAAACATCGAGGCGGACTGCGAAGTTCTGGCGAATGACGGTTCGATTGCTGCCTACGCGACGGAGACGGCCACGCCGGCAATCCCATTCTGGCCGCTGGTCTTCAAGAATGTCCGGATCTTCTTTCTCGGCAGCGACGACTTTCCCCAGGCCGCGAAGGCCGCTGCCGCTGAAAGCATCAACGCCATGCTCGCTGGCGGATGGCCGGGATTCAGGATCGGCAAGCGGGTTTCGCTCGCCAACATCGCAGAGGCCCATGAGTATCTCGAGCAGCGCGACGGCAACGGACGAGCAGTCGTAATTACCGCCAGCGGCCAATCTCCTTAATTGCGGTAGCGAAGCGCGTCGACCAGCAGGTTGAACGCCGGTGAGGACTGGCGTCGGCTCGGGTAGTAGAGGTGATAGCCGGTATACGGAGGACACCAGTCCTCAAGCACGCGATTAAGGCGACCCTCGGCGACATGGGGCTGCGCCACGTCGTGCGGGACATAGGCCAAACCGAATCCGGCCAGCGCCGCTTTGAGCATTTGAGCAGTGCTGTTGAGGACGAGCTGGCCGTCGACTCGCACCCTCAGTTCACCGTCGCCTTTTTCGAACTCCCAGGCGTACAGGCCGCCATAAGTCGGCAGGCGCAGATTGATGCAGTTGTGCTCTGTCAGGTCCTGCGGCTTCTTCGGCGGGGATCGCTTCGCGAAATACGACGGCGCGCCGACGACCGCCATACGGATGTCCGGCCCGATACGCACCGCGATCATGTCCTTTGCCACCTGCTCGCCGGCTCGCACGCCAGCGTCGTAACGCTGAGCGACGATGTCGGTAAGGCCGTAGTCGATGATGATCTCCACTTTGATGTCCGGATACTCCGGCAGGATTTTCGCAAGCTTAGGAAACAGGATCGTATCGGCTGCATAGTCGGTCGCCGTGATCCGAATTGTGCCGGCGGGCTTGTCCCGGAGCTCGCTCAGCGCTTCGAGCTCGGCTTCGATTTCCTCGAAGCGGTGGCCCACGGTCTGGAGAAGGCGTTCACCGGCCTGGGTAGGCGAGACGCTCCGGGTTGTGCGAGTCAGCAACCGAAGGCCGAGTCTCGCTTCGAGTCCTCGAATGGTGTGACTCAACGCTGATTGCGAAACCCCGAGCTTTGCAGCCGCCTTGGTGAAGCTGCGCTCCCGCGCTACGGCGAGGAAGGCGAGCAGGTCGTTGACGTTTCCCCGGCGCATTCATGAATCCATTTCATGAGCCCATGCGAATTGTCCCACTTAATCGATCGGGTCCGGATTGGTACCTTGCTCGACATGGAAATGGCCATGCCACGCACAGCGCAAGCCTCGGTCCCCGCACTGCTGCCGATCATGGGAT
>VBBY01000076.1 GCA_005881595.1 Betaproteobacteria bacterium
TCCTGCTGCGCTGTCGTGAGCGCGCTGAAGCTGCTGCCGTATTGTTTCGCGCAATGCGCATTCACCTCGCCGATGCCGATGCGATACACCTGCTGCGGCGTGAGCGGAGACTGATAGCCTTGCTGCGGCGTGCCCTCGGGCCACGGGCCCTGGCGATACATCTTCGCCATCGTCCCCCAGCCGCCGAACAGCTGCCGGTCGATGAAAGTGGCGACGCCGGCCTCCTTCGCGCCGGGGCCGAGCTCGTCGGCGGGAATCAGCCGCGCTACCGCCGCTTCGACGAAGGCGACTTCGGGCTGCGTCAGGTACATGTAGGTCTGCGAGGGGACTCGCGTGCCGTGCTGCGCATGGGGCTCGGCGGCGGGCGCAGGCGCCGGGAGGCTTGCGGCGCCGCCTAGAGCAGTCACCGACTTGAGAAACCAGCGGCGACCCGAGGACTGTCCCATCTTTTCCTCCTCAGGAAAGGTGGAGCTCGAGTTCGATTATGCGCTGCTGCGGTACTTCTTGACAGCGCCTTTCGCAAGGGCCATGCCGTGGCCCGGGCGCTGCGGGATCTGGAAGTGGCCATCTTTGCAGGGCGGCATTTCCTCGAACAGGTCGGGCGGTGTCCAGTCGATGAACTCGACGAGAAAGCCGTTGGCGAGCGCGCCCACGATGTGCAGCGAGAGCTCGTGCACGACGTGCGGCGAGACGGCCACCGAGTGCGCGGCTGCCAGGCGGGCGATGCGCAGCGTTTCGCTGTAGCCGTTCGCGCGGCAGACGTCGGGCATCAGGTAGCGCGCCGCGCGGCGCTCGATCAGCTCGCGGAATTCGTAGCGGGTGTAGTTGTTCTCGCCCGTGGCGACCGGGATTCGTATTTTTTCGGAGACCTCGGCGCAGGCGGCGATATCGTCGGCCAGGACCGGCTCCTCATACCAGACCAGGTCCAGGTCCTCGAGCAGCGCCGCCTGCCTGATGTTGCCCAGGACGTCGAGGCGCTGATTGACGTCGACCATCAGCCTCACGCGCTCGCCCAGCGCGCGCCGTACTGCTTCGACCCGCTTGCGGTTCTCGCGCGGGTCCGGATGGTGGATCTTCATCTTGTAGTAGCGGCAGCCGAGGCCGGCATAGCGCTCGGCCTCGCCGACCAAGTCCTCCACGCTGTAGCGCGCCCAGCCGCCGCTGCCATAGGCGGGAATGCGGTCGGTCACTGCGCCCCACAGCTGGTAGAGCGGCAGGCCCGCGATCTTGCCGGCGATGTCCCACAATCCGATGTCGAGGGCAGAAAGGGCGTAGGCGGCCACGCCTTGCTTCTTGATTCCCATGTCGGCGCGGAACATGCGCTCCCACAGGCGCTCGACGAAGAGCGGATCTTCGCCGATCAGCACCGGCTTGAGCCGCGTGTCGAGGTAGACCTGGATCGCCTCGGCGCCGCCGCCGCCGAACGCCAGGCTGTAGCCGAGACCGCTCACTCCCGCGTCGGTGGAAATCTCCGCTACCACCAGCTTGTGCTGCGGGAATTGCAGCGCGATCGGCTTGGGCGTCGGGACGGTCAGGACGCAGCTGTCGACGGCGACGATCTTCATGGCGTGGACATAATAGAATGCTCCGTCCCATGCCGCTCGCCCCGTTCAACTTTTCCCGCTGGATCGACGAGCACGCGCACTTGCTGAAGCCGCCGGTGGGCAACCAGCTGGTATTCAAGCAAGCCGAGGACCTGATCGTCCAGGTCATCGGCGGCCCGAACGCGCGGTCCGACTACCACGATGACCCGTACGAGGAGTTCTTCTACCAGCTGCGCGGCAACATCGTTCTCAGAATCATCGAGGACGGCAGGCCGCGCGATATGCCGATCCGGGAGGGGGAAATCGTGCTGGTCCCCGGCCATTGCAGGCACTCGCCGCAGCGCCCGGCGGGGTCGATCGGGCTGGTGGTGGAAAAAGTGCGGCCGCGCGAGGTCGACGACGCCTTCGAATGGTATTGCCCCGGCTGCTGGGCGCTCGTCCATCGGGTGGAGGTCAACGTCCAGAACATCGTGCAGGATCTGCCGCCGTTGTTCGAGGCCTTTTACGCAGGGAGGCGCCGCTGTCCGCAATGCGGGCACGTTCATCCGGGAAAGGCGTGAAGCCCGCCGACCGGATCCAGGCTGCGGCGCGCCGGCTGCTGGAGGCGCACGAGCAGCGCGAGCGCTTTCGCCCGCTCCCCAGGGAGCTTGCGCCGCGCACCGAGGAGGAGGCGTATGCGATCCAGGATCGCTTCGTCGCCCTGCGCGCGAAGAAGCTCGGCGGAATCGAAGGCTACAAGATCGCGCTCGCCACGGCCGAGATGCAGCGCTTCGTCGGCGTCAACGCGCCTCAGGCGGGCGCCATGCTGGAATTCACGCTGCATCGCACGCCGGCGCGCGTGCGCGCCGCCGACTACTTGCACCTGATCGTCGAATTCGAGATCGCGGTCGAGATCGCCGAAGACCTGCCGGTGGCGGACGCTCCCTTCTTTCGCAGCCGCGTCGCGCAGGCGGTAGGCGGCGTCATGCCGGCGATCGAGCTGGCGGACGACCGCGGGGCGGCTTACGCGGAGCTGGCGAAGCACCCGCTCGAGCTGATCGCCGACAACGGCTGGAACGAGGGCGCAGTCCTCGGCTACCCGGTGCAGGAATGGCAGAACGTCGACCTTGCCGCGGTACGAGGCGTCGCGACCATCAACGGCAAGGCGGTGGGCGAGGGCAGTGGCGCGCAGGCAATGGGGCACCCCCTCGATGCCGTCGCCTGGGTGGCCGACCATCTCGCGCGGCACGGCCGCGGGCTGCTGCGCGGCGACGTGGTCATCACCGGCAGCCTCATTACCTCGAAAGAGGCGAAGGCGGGCGACCTGGTGACGTTTGCGCTAGAGGGGCTTGGCGAAGCCGAGCTGCGCGTCGACTAGCCGCTTCAGCTCGGGCTTGCGCACCTTGCCCATGGCGTTGCGCGGCAGGCTGTCGACAAACACGATGCGGCGCGGGTGCTTGTAGCGCGCCAATCGCCCCTCGAAGAGCTTAAGAACGGCCTTTTCATGCAAATCTTTTTCCTTGCGGACGATGCAGGCGCACGCGGCCTCGCCCCATTTGGCGTCGTCGATGCCGATCACCGCCGCCTCGGCGATGGCCGGGCAGTCGGCGAGCACGTTCTCGAGCTCGGCGGGGTGGATGTTCTCGCCGCCCGAGATGATCACGTCCCTGGAGCGGCCGACGATCCAGTAGAAACCGTCCTCGTCCAGGCGCGCCAGGTCGCCAGTCCTGAACCAGCCCTCCGGGGTAAGACCGGAGTAGTCCTTCCAGTAGCCGCGCATCAGCGCCGGTCCGCGCACCCAGATCTCGCCGTCGACGAGCTTCACCTCGCAATGCGGAGCAGGTTTTCCTGCGCTGCCGGCCTTGCGAAGCGCGTCTTCCCTGAGGAGCACGATCGCGATCGGCGCGGTTTCGGTGGCACCGTAGATCTGCCCCACCGGCACGCCGCGCTCGTGGAACGCGCGGATCAGCGAATCGGGCACCACCATCGAGCCGGTGTTCAGCATCTTCAGGCTGGTGAGGTCCGTTTTTTGCCACTGCGGATGCGCGATCACGGCGGCCATGGTCGCCGGCACGAGCAGGCTCACGCTCGGGCGACGCTGCGCCACGTCGGCGAGCCACAACCCTGGCTCGAAACGCTTGTGCAGCGTGACGCGAGCGCCGGCGAGGAGGGCGGGCAGCGTCTGGTTGTTCAGCCCGCCGACATGGAACATCGGCAGCGGGCTCAGCACGTGGTCGGCCTGCGACAGGTCGTGGGCGTGGATCGAGTTGTAGCCGTTCCAGAGCAAGGCCGACTGCGTCAGCACCGCGCCTTTCGGCTTGCCGGTCGTGCCTGCGGTGTAAACGATGAGAAGGTCGTCTTCGTCACGCCCTGACAAGGTTTGCTTTTCACTCTCCAGCTTGCCGATTGGAATGCCAAGCTTGCCGGCGTGCTCCTCGAACTCGGCATCACAAAACAGAAACTTCGGCGCGCAATCGGCGAGGATCTCCCTGTGCTCTGCCGCGGTAAGGCGCCAGTTCAGCGGCACGAGGATCGCGCCGAGCCGCGCCAGCGCGAACAGCAATACGAGCATTTCCGGGTTGTTGTATCCCAGGTATGCGATGCGATCGCCTTTTGCAACAGCAAGCCTTCCGCTGACGAAATCTATGCACTGCCATAGATCGAGGTACGTCCAGTCCTTTCCCTCAAAGTGGATCGCGACCTTGGACGGGAACTGCGCCGCCCAGCGCTCGATGATGCGCGCGAGGTTCACAGGGGGTCAGGATCAGTCATCCGATTCTCCGGGCTCGTAGAGCGCTTCGCGGCCGATGCGGTCGAGGCACAGCTCGGCGGTCCACGGCAGCATCAGGGAACCGCAGCGCGAATCGCGGTACAGGCGCTCGAGCGGCAGCGACTTGAGCATGGACTGCCCGCCGCAGGTGCGGATCGCCAGCCCGCAGATGTAGCTGGCGTTTTCCATGATCGTGAACTGCGCGGCGTAGGCGCGAAGGCGCGCGTCCTTGGGCGGATCGACGCGCGCGTCCTCGAGCATGCGCAGGAACAGGGAGCGGGTCTGCTCGAGCTTCACCCACATTTCCGCGACCGCGATCTGCTTGGTGGGATACATGCGCCGCTTCACCGGCGGCATGCCCTCGATCTCGCCGCGCAGGTAGCGCACGGTGAACTCGTACGCCGCGATGGCGATCCCCATGTACGTAGGCGACAGCGTGGTGAACATGTGGGGCCAGCGGCTCGCGGCCTGGAAGTAGATGCCGCGCGGCATCATCTGCGCCTCATCGGGGACGAAGACATCCTTGAACAGCAGGGTGCGCGACACCGTTCCACGCATGCCGAGGGGGTCCCAGTCGCCGACGATGCTCAGGCCGGGCGCGTTTCCCGGCACCGCCATGTACAGCGTGTCCCGCATCGACAGCTCGGGCTTGGCCTCCGTGCAGAGCACGCCGTAGTAGTGCGCCGCGCCGGACAGCGAGGCGAAGATCTTCTTGCCGTTGATGCTCCAGCCGCCGCTGACGCGCGCCGCAGTGGTGCCGAACGGCGCCCGTCCGGCGGCGGCGGCGCTGCCTTCGGAAAACGGCTGCGCGTAGATCGCCCCGTCCCGGATCACTCTCTGATAGTGGATCGCGCGGTGCCTGTCGTGCTCGGCGCGCTGCGCGGGCGTCATGTCGAGGTCGTCGGACAGGGCGCCGGGCCACAGCATCGAGCAGGCGTGCATGTTGTAGGTGAGGGCGGTGGCGCCGCAGTACTTGCCGAGGGTAGCCGAGACGATCGAATAGGTCCTGAGGTCGGCGCCGCGGCCGCCGAATTTCTCCGGCACGCAAAGCCCGAGGAGGCCGGCTGCCCGCAGGTCGGCATAGTTCTCGTGCGGAAAGCTCGCCTCGCGATCGTAGCGCTCGGCGCGCTCGGCGAAACGCGGCCCAAGCGATTCCACGAGCTCGATCAAGGCCAGCTGCCTGGAGTCCAGCGGGTAGGTCGAACCGACCACCGAGTAGCGTGGATCGCTCACAGAGCCATGGATTCCATCAGAAACAGCAGCGGGGTCACTCGAGCAGCTTTCCCTCCTGCACCACGACGACGCCGTCGAGCGCCACGGTGCAGCGGCGCAGGGGCAGGTCGAAATGGCCGAGGGTATGGCGGCCGGCGACCTCGTTGGCGCCGGTGGAGTAGAGGAAATTCCCGGCGAACGCGCGCTGCTCCGTTCCGTTGACGTCGCGGCGATCGTACAGGGCGAGCGCTTCCCAGCGCGCGCGCGGATTCGTGCCCCAGCCGACGTGAGACACGGCGTAGGCCTCGCGGTCGTCCCAGGCGGCGAAATACTCCCGCATCAGCTCGGCGTCGAGCCCCGCGCCTTCGATGGCGGTGACGTAATCGCTCTCGATCCGCAGCCGGACCGCGGACTCGAGGTAGCGCTTGAACGTGAGGTTGAGATCTCCCGGCGCAAGGACGAGCGCGCCGTTGACGCTCCGCGCCCGCGGAAACGCGAGGCACAGACCCCCAGGCCAATGCGAGAGCGTTCCCGGCTTCTCTGTATATCCCCAGACGCCTCCGACCGTCGCTCCCTCCACCGAGATCTCGAGCTCGGTGCCGGCGGGGGAGGTGACCTGCATGCGCCTCGCGTTCTTAAGAAGCCGCATGCCCGCCCTTACCTTCTGCTCGTCCGCGGGGGAGGGGGCAAGGCGCTCGAGCACGTCGGGATGCTCGTCGGAGATGTAGAGGACGCGCGCGCCGCCTTTCAGGATCTGCGGCAGCTCGGGCGCGTGCATCAGGCCCTCAACGGTGCAGTCGGCGACGAACGACGCGGCCGCCAAGGCGCCGATCGCCGGTCCGAGACCCTGGAGCGCGGTCGAAGCGCCAGTAGACCGGATCGGCACCGGCGCCGACTGGCGCGGGGTCGGCACGACTACGTGGAATGGCCTGGCGCCGAGCTTTTGCAGCGCCAGCTCGGCAAGCTGGACGTTGAGCGCCCGGGATTGAGACTCGGAAAGGACAGCGCAGGGCTCCTCGGCGGCGACCTTGCAGCGGGCAAAGACCTCGGCGAACAGGTCGATCCACTTGCCCTCGATCCGGTCGGCGATCATGGCGGCATTGTAGAATGTGCCAAATGATTGTTTTCGATCTGCTTTGCGCTGTCGGCCACCGGTTCGAAGGCTGGTTCGGCTCAGCCGAGGATTTCGCCTCGCAGAAGGAGCGCAGGCTGCTGGCTTGCCCGACCTGCGGCTCTGCGGCCGTGGAGCGCGTGCCGTCGGTGTCGCGGGTGAATCTCGGTGCGCTCGAGCCCAAACCTCCGAAGAAGCCCGACACGCCAGCTAAAACGCCCGACATGGAAGGCAAGGACCCATTCGCCATCGCGCAGATGCTGTACTCTCGCATGCTCGACGATTTGCTGACGAAGAGCGAGGACGTCGGCAAGGAGTTTCCCGCCGAAGCGCGGAAGATCTACTACCAGGAGGTGCCGGCCCGGGCAATCCGCGGCCAGGCAACCGAGCAGGAGCACGACGAGCTGGTAGACGAGGGAATCCCGGTGGCCCGGCTCCCTGTGCCGCCCGGCCGCCTCAACTAGTCATCCGCTTCGCCGTCGTCGTCATGGCGTGAAAGCAGTCGCTGGCGGCACTCAGCCTGGCTTATCAGCTCCTCATTGCGATCTTCGTCTACGTCGGCAGTGATAAGCGGCCGCTGCGTGCCGGTAAACGTCCCTGCTTCTACAAACGTGAGCTCAGTTGGGAATGCCAACGAGTTGACAGGATGCAGGCGCGCAGCCGGATCGATGCAAGCCACGCGGAAGGCCTTCACGCCCTTCTCGAACCCGTGCGCACGGAAGTCAAAGAGTTGCCCGGCGTTCACAGCAAAGGCTTTGCGCCGGACAACCAGAACGAACTTGTTGTTGCCGATGCCCAGCGGCAGGCGGACGCTTGCAAAGCGTGGGTCAGGCTTGCCGAGCGCGTAGTCATAGCCGATTGCAGTTGGCGCGCTGATAAAAATCGGCGCACTTGCAGCTACATCGACGCTGAATGTATAGGCGCCGCTGCTGGTTGTGCCAGTAGGAAGTGAGGCTGGGCTGGCAATGAAGCCGTGCGTAGTGCACGCGCTATCCATAAAAAATCCACCGACCTGTCCTGCGTTACTGATGTGCTCGGGAAAAGTGCCTGGAAGGGTAAAACCATCCGGACAAAGGGGGCCTGTGCTGCCCGGCACGTTGATCTGTTGGAAACTGTTGGAAGCTCCGACGTAGGTTTGCGTGGCCCCGGTCGCATCGTAAACGGCGGCCGCGATTAAGCCGCTGTCATTGATGCCGCGTGCCGCAGTTCGTATGCCGTTAACGCGAAAATAGTTAACGGTTCCGCCTAATATTGGATCCGCGCCGGTTGTTGGACTGAAGAGGAAGCCCCAACGGCCAGATGGGAGCGAGGAACCGTCAGAGATGATACCGCCGACGATTTGGCCGAGAACGTTCTGCCCGTGTGCAATCGTAAAGAACGAGGGCGTATTGATCGTGGCGAAAGCTGACGTGACCGGGTCGTAGACGAACCCGTTCGTACTGTCGCTTGTCTCGAAGACGCCGTCGTCTACGAATCCCACCACCAGCCCCCCGGGATGCGCGGCCGTCGGATTACCAATGGTTCTCGGAAAGGTCTCCGCCCATCCCGGGGCCGAAAAGAACGTAAAGACGCCTTCCTTCAGAGTGAAACCGCGAACACCTGTGGGTTCGAATGTCGAACCTGTCATGACCCCGGCGTCGTTGATGCCTATTTCGCCTGCGTCGCTGGTGATCCCGTCGAACCCTGGCGGCAGTGGCGGGCGCACATAATTGCCAGTTGCTGGATCATAGACAAAACTAAAACTTGTTGTGCCGCGGTCAAAGCTCGCAGTGCCGAGCGCGTTTCCTTTGTTGTTGATCGACCATAACTGCGTGAAGTTGGCAACGCTTCCGTTGCTTGGGTCGATGTAGTCGATTTGATTGGCGACGTAGTCACCAAATACGGAACTCGAAAAAACGGTGGCTAGGAACGAAAAAGCGAGCCGGGTCATCTGCTGGCGAGCGGCGGTGTACATAGTGGTCCCCTTCCACGTCAGCCGGTGGAGAAGGGCGGGTTCCGTATTGTTGTTTCGATCTGTTAACCGCCTGGACCGGCCTGATCGCAGCCTGCTACCGAAGGGCCACGGCGTCAAGGGCAGCGAGACGATTTTCGAGGTAACGGCGCAAAGCGCCGCACGAGCACGATGATGCGGCTCGCGAAATTGAAGAAAGAAGGACACTTAACGGCACCGGGGTGCCGTACCAAGGGCAATACGCCTTGCGGGGTCGGTGGCTCACTGATCCGTATGCAGGGATGCGCAACGCGGCATGGGCGGTTCGGAACAGTAGGGCGGGCGCAGCGTTTAACTGCTAGTGCTTGCAGAGGCCGA
>VBBY01000238.1 GCA_005881595.1 Betaproteobacteria bacterium
CGACCGAGACGGCGTTGCGGCGCTCGGGATTGTTGAAGATCAGCCAGCCGACGGCGCCTTCCTTCTTCGCGATGATGCGTTCAGTCATCAGACCACTCCTCGCTCGCGCAGGCGCGCGATCTCGCCGGGCGCATAGTTCAGCTCCTTCAGGATCTCGTCGGTATGCTGGCCGAGCTCGGGGGCCGGGGTCTTCACGGAGGCCGGAGTACGGGACAGCTTCACCGCCTGGCCGAGCACGTTGAAGCGGCCGAGCCTTGGGTGCTCGACAGCGGCGGCAACGCCGAGGTGCTGCACTTGCGGATCGGCGAACACCTGGTCGACGCGGTAGATCGGGCCGCAGGGAACGCCGCTGCGGTTCAGCTCCGCCACCCATTCCTCGCTCGTGCGGGTGGCAAAGCTTTCATTGAGGATCGCGTTCAGGCGCGCGCGGTTCGCCGCACGCCGTTCGTTGTCCTTGAATTCATCCCGTGCGATCAGGTCTTCGCGGCCGATGACGTTGCACAGGCGCTTCCACATGCCTTCGCCGGAAGCCGCGACGTTGATGTAGCCGTCGGCGGTCTTGTAGGCCGAGGTCGGCATGCTGGTCGGGTGGTCGTTGCCGACCTGCGGCGGGACCTCCCCTTTCATCAGGTAGCGCGCCGCCTGGAAGTCGAGCAGCGCGATGCCCGCCTGCAGGAGCGAGGACTGCACCCACTGCCCGCGGCCGGAAGCTTCGCGCTCGAGGAGCGCGGTCATGACGCCGAGCGCCGCGAACAGGCCCGCCGCCATGTCGGCGATCGCGGCGCCGGTGCGCACCGGCCCCTGCCCGGGGAGCCCGGTGACCGACATGAGGCCGCTCATGCCCTGCGCCACCTGGTCGAAGCCCGGCCGGTCGCGGTACGGCCCGTCCTGCCCGAAGCCGGAAATGCTGGCGAGAATGATGCGCGGGTTGATTTTCTCGAGCGACTTGTAGTCGATCCCCAGGCGGTCCTTTACGTCCGGGCGGTAATTCTCGACCACCACGTCCGCCGTCTTCACCAGCCGGGCGAGCACTTCGCGCGCCTCCGGCAGCTTCAGGTTGAGCGTCATCGCGCGCTTGTTGCGGTGCAGGTTCTGCATGTCCGGACCCTCGCGCGGCCCGCCCATGGCTTCATTCGGGTCGACCCCGGGAGGCGACTCGATCTTGATGACGTCGGCGCCGAAGTCGGCGAACTGCTTGACGCAGGTGGGTCCCGCGCGCACGCGGGACAGGTCTAGAATGCGCAGGCGCGACAGCGCGGTGGAGGCGGCGATCTTCGGCATGCCATATTTTAGCTGCCCCGGTATTTTGTTCACGTCACCTAGGGGAGGACTCTCATGATGAAAATCAGTATCAAGAAGCTGCTGGCAGTCCTGGCCACGGTCGCGCTCGGTGCGTGCGCGAACGTTCAGACCATGATGCCCGACTGGATGCCGGGCAGCGGCGCGACGCGCGTGACGCTCAGCGGCGCCAACGAAGTCCCTCCTGTAACGACCTCGGGTTCCGGCAGCGGCAACTTCCGCGTCGGCCCGGACGGCGCCGTGAGCGGCAGCGTCACCACCACCGGCGTGCCCGGCACGGCGGCGCACATCCACCAGGGCGCGAAGGGGCAGAACGGCCCGGTGATCGTCCCGCTCACCAAGAACGGCGACACCTACATCGCGCCCACCGGAGCCAAGCTCACTGCCGCGCAGCTGCAGGCGTTCAAGTCCGGCAACACTTACGTCAACGTCCACACCAGCCAGCACAAGGGCGGCGAAGTCCGGGGCCAGCTCGAGCCCTGAGAGCTTATTCCAGCTTCAGGTTCGCTTTCTTCACTACCTCGCGCCACTTCTCGATCTCGGTGTGAAAGAAGCGCCTGAAGCTCGCCTGGTCGCCCTCGAACAGGCTCGCGCCGGCCTTTTCCAGCCTCTCGCGCGTCTCCGCTAGCGCGAGCACGCGCTGGACGTCGGCCGCGATGCGCGCGCCGAGCTCGGGCGCGATGGTGCCCGGCGCGAAGAATCCCTGCCACAGCGTCGCCTCGTAGTCGGGCAGGCCCTGCTCGGCGATCGTGGGCACCTGGGGCGCATTGGCGAAGCGCTGCTTGCTCGTTACGCCGAGAGCGCGCGCGCGGCCGGATTTCGCGAGCGGCAGCCCGACCGGCATGCCGGCGAAGTAGTACGCGATGCGTCCGGCCATGATGTCGGTCGCGGCGGGCGCGCCGCCCTTGTACGGCACGTGCACCGCCTGGATGCCCGCCATCAGGTTGAACAGCTCGCCGCACAGGTGATCGGAGTTGCCGACTCCCGATGAGGCGAAGGCGAGCTTGCCCGGCTCGGCGCGCGCGCGAGCGATCAGCTCCTG
>VBBY01000077.1 GCA_005881595.1 Betaproteobacteria bacterium
CGTGCAGTAGATGCCTTTCCTCGCCGCAAGCGGCCGGCACACCTCGATCACTTCCTCGGTCGGCGCGGCGCGCGCCGGCTCGTAGTACAGGCCGGTCGAGAAGCCGATCGCGCCCGCGGCGAGCGCTTCCTCCACCATGCTTCTCATCAAGGAGATTTCACGAGGCGATGCGGGCTTCTCGAGATCGTCCATCGTCTGCACGCGCAGCATCGAGTGGCCGACGAGCAGCGCGCAGTTGGTGGCCGGCGGCTGCGCGCGCAACGCCTCGACGTATTCCCTGAACGACTTGAAATGAAACCACGTCCCTTCGCTGTCCATCAGGTTAAGCGGCGGCGTCACCGGCTGCGGCATGCCGCGCGGCGCCGGCGCGAGCGACACGCCGCAGTTCCCCGCCACCACCGTGGTGACGCCCTGGCTCACCTTCGGCGCCATGTCGGGCGCCGAGAGCATCAGCCGGTCGTCGTGCGTGTGCGCGTCGATGAAGCCCGGCGCGGCGATCTTGCCGGAGGCGTCGATCTCGACCTCGCCTTTCTCCTTTAATTTCCCGATCCGGGAAATTCTTCCTGAAGAGACCCCTATATCGGCCTCAAAGCGCGGCGCGCGCGTGCCGTCGATCAGCGTCGCATTGCGGATCAGGAGCTCGAATTTCATCTAGTCGACTTTCGCGCCCGAGCGGCGGATCACCTCGGCCCACTTCGGCGTCTCGCGCCGCACCAGCTCGAGGAACGCCTCCGGCCCGCCGCCGTCGGGCTCGGCGTCTAGCTGCCGGTAGCGCTCCGCCACCGCGGAATGTGCCAGGGCTTTTCTGATCTCTGCATGCAATCTCGAAATGACTTCTCTGGAAAGACGCGCGGGCCCGATCACCCCGCCCCAGGAATTCGTCTCGTAGCCGGGCACGCCTGCCTCCGCGATCGTCGGCAGCTCCGGGAACTGCGCCGCGCGCTTCGGCGCCGACACCCCGAGCCCGCGCACGCGGCCCGACTTCACGTGCGGCCCGATGGAGGGCACGTTGTCGAACATCACCTCGATATTGCCCGAGATGAGATCGTTGATCGCCTGCGCGCTGCCTCTGTACGGCACGTGCACCATCTCCGTTCCCGTCATCGCCTTGAACAGCTCGCCGCCCAGGTGCCCGGTCGTGCCGTTCCCCGACGAGCCGTTGGAGAGCTTCCCCGGGTTCTTCCTGGCGTAGTCGATCAGCTCCGCCACCGTGCGCACCGGCAGGGCGTTATTCACCGCGAGCATGTTGAACACCTGCGCGCAGTTCGACACCAGCGTGAGGTCCTTCTCTACGTCGTACGGCAGCGCAGGCAGCAGCGTGCGGTTGACCGCCAGCGACACGATGTTCCCGTAGCCCAGCGTGTACCCGTCCGGCGCCGCCTTCACGATGTCCATCGTCCCCGGCACGTACGACGCGCCGGGCTTGTTCTCCACCACGAACGCCACGCCCATCTGCGCTGAGAGCTGCTGCGTGAGGATCCGCATCAGCACATCCACCGAGCCGCCGGGAGCGGACGGAACGACGAAGCGGATCGGCCTTTCCGGGTAGTCGGCCTGCGCCGGCGCCGCGAACGCAGCCAGCAGGATCGCGGCCAGGATCCGTGCTCTCATGCCTTATCCTAACGCTATGACCGTCAAGCTCAACCACACCATCGTCCACTCGGTGGACAAGCGCGCCGCCGCCGAGTTCTTCGCCGGCGTCTTCGGCCTGCCCGCGCCGAAGCGCTTCTACGACTTCCTCGATGTCGAGGTCGGCAACGAGGTGACCCTCGCCTTCCTCGACGCCGACGGCATGGAGATCCAGGTGCAGCACTACGCCTTCCTGGTGAGCGAGAAGGAGTTCGACCAGATCTTCGGCCGCATCAAGGAGCGCGGTCTCGACTACTGGGCTGATCCCGGCCGCAAGGAGAAAGGCCGGATCAACCGTCACTTCGGCGGCCGCGGCGTCTACTTCCTCGACCCGAGCGGCCACCTGCTCGAGATCATCACGAGACCCTATGGAAACAATGAGGGCAGCGGCGGGTGACGGCGCGGCCTACAATGGCCCACTCGCCATCGTCGGCGGAAAAAAGGGGAGAACCATGAGAAAGCTCGTTACCGCAACAGCAGCTGTGGCTGCACTGGTGTTTTCGGGTTTCATGGCGGACGGAGCGATCGCGCAGGACAAGAAGGCGGGCAAAGGCGCTGCGCCGCCGACCATCAAGGTCGTCGCGGAAAACGCCAAGCTGGTTGCGACCGAGACCACCTACGCGCCGGGCGCCGAAAGCAACACGTCCAGGGCGGAGACTCGCGTCGTGCGCGCCCTGGCGGGCGGCACGCTGCAGCGCACCTACGCCGACGGCAAGAAGGAAATCATCGTCTACAAGACCGGGCAGGTGAGAATCAACGAGCCGGGCCCTGCATACACCGCGAAGAACATCGGCAAAACTACGATCAAGCTGTACGTGGTTCGGCTGAAGTAGGGGTCAGCGAACCGAGAACGGCGCCTGGTAAGGCCGGCCGAAAGGCACGCCGGCGAGCACGGCCTGCACCGGCTTGATGTAGGCCTTCCCCGGGCGCTTGTTGCTGCGCGTGTCGACGAACTCGACCGGTCCCTGCACGACCTCGATCAGCGTCGCGTCCCCCGGCCCGCCGACCTGCAGCGCGCCGAGCTTAGGCATGCGGTTGATGAGGCGCGCGGGCACGGCGGTGGCCATCTGCACCACCTGCTCGAGCGTGAAGCCGAGCGCCATGAACTTGCTCATCACCCAGGTCAGGTAGGGCATGCCGGGCGAGTTGCCGGAGAACACGTGGATGTCGGAGGAGATCGTGTCTGGCATGCAGCCCTGCTGCATCGCCGCTTCCGCCACCGTGAAGTCGAAGCTGCCGCCGCCGTGGCCGATGTCGAAGAGCACGCCGCGCTTCTTCGCCGCGAGCGCCTCCGGCAGGAGCTTCCCGTCCTGGACGATGTTGGTGAACTTGCCGGCGTTGTTCGGGGCGCCGGAGAAGCAGTGCGTCAGGATGTCGCCCGGGCGCAGGGTGTCAAGGATCTCCACCATCAGCTGCGGCGTGGCGACCCCGCCGATGTGGCACATCACGCGGGCGCCGCCGCCGGCGATCTCGCAGGCGCGGATCGCGCGCTTCAGCGGCTCGATGCCGGCCTGGTTGATGACGTTCTCCGACATGCGCACCTTGACGCCGATCGCGATGTCCGCGTTCTCGGCGACCGTGCGCCCGGCTTCCTCGGGATGCGCGAAGCCGAGGTGGAAAAGCTCCGGCTCGGGGAACCCGGCGAGGCCGATGTTCGCGATATGCACGAAGGCGTAGAGGCGCGTGCGCGTCTGCGCCGCGACGTAGCGCCGGAAGGCGGCGAAATTGTTCGCGCCGGCGTCGCCGGCGGAGACCATCGTCGTCGTGCCCTGGAACGGGACCAGCTCGTCCGCCGGGATGCCGATCGCCGAGCCGTACGGATAGACGTGCGAGTGCAGGTCGACGAGCCCGGGGAGCACCAGCCGGCCGGAGGCGTCCAGCAGGCGCGAGGCTCTTGTCACCGGAATGTCCGCCTCGATCGCCTCGATCCTGCCCGCGCGGATGCCGATGTCGCGCCGAGCGCGCAGCTTCTGGCCCGGATCGAGCAGCTCGCCGCCCTTGATGACGAGATCGAACTTGTCGTCGGGCCCCATCGCGGCGCGGACCGCGAGGCTCATCGTGCCGACGGCAAAGGCCGCGCCCATCCCGGCGACGAAGCGCCGGCGAGCGTGCAAGCTCATGAAAAGCCCCCCTGCGCCGCGGTTACAGCGGCTTGATGTTTGCCGCGGCCGGGCCCTTCTGCCCTTGCGTGACGTCGAAAGAGACCTTCTGGCCCTCTTTCAGGGATTTGAAGCCCGCGCCCTGGATCGAGCTGTGATGGGCGAACAGATCCTTCCCGCCGTCATCCGGCGTGATGAATCCGAAGCCCTTGGAGTCGTTGAACCACTTCACTGTGCCTGTAGGCATGTCGTTCCATTTCCTCAGATCGTTTGGGACCCTGCGGCCGCAAATGTTAGCACGTCAGAGGCCAATCGAGCTCGACCCACGCCGGCGCGTGGTCGCTCGCCTTGGGAAGACCGCGCACCCACGTGTCCACGCCGGCGTCCATCAGGCGCGGCGCGAGCTGCCTGCTGAGCAGCAGGTGATCGATGCGCAGCCCCGCGTTGCGCTCCCAGTGCTTGCGGAAGTAATCCCAGAACGTGTAGATCGGCTCGTCCGGGTGCCGCGAGCGGAGCGCATCGACCCATCCCTGCTCCAGCAGCCGCTGGTAGCGCTCGCGGCTCCCGGGCTGCAGCAGCGCATCCTTGCGCCAGGAGCGCGGGTTGTAGATATCGAAGTCCGTCGGCACCACGTTGTAGTCGCCCGCGAGCACCGCCGGATGGCCGCTCGCCCACAGGCTCTTCGCATGCTCGATCAGGCGCTCGAACCACGCCAGCTTGTAATCGAACTTCGGCCCGGGCTGCGGATTGCCGTTCGGCAGATACAGGCAGCCGACGATGATCCCCTGCACCGCCGCCTCCAGATAACGGCTCTGCTCGTCGTTCGGATCGCCCGGCAGCTCGCGCCGGCACACGACCGGGTCCGCGCCTTTCGCGAGGATCGCCACCCCGTTCCACGACTTCTGCCCCCGCCACAGCGCCCCATATCCCGCATCGCGGATCGCCTTGACCGGCAAGCCCGTCTCGGGCGCCTTCAGCTCCTGCAGGCAGACGACATCCGGCGATTCTTTCTCCAGCCACTGCAGCAGATGGTTGAGCCGCGAGGCTATGCCGTTCACGTTGAAAGTCGCGAGCTTCATCAGGCGGGGAGTTCCTTGAGCACGACGAGCGCGTTCCAGCACGCGTGGAGCAGCATGCCTGGGTAGACGCTCCGGGAACGCCTGCGCATGTAGCCGAAGCACAGCCCCATCAGGAAGTGGCTGGGAAACATCAGCGGAGACAGATGCAGGACGCTGAACAGGGCGGCCTGGATGAGCCACGCATCCCGCGCGTTGAGGACGCGCTCCAGCGAGGACTGGATCACGCCGCGGAACGCAAGTTCCTCGAAAACCGCGGGCATCACGCAAATCAGCAGAAACATTGTCCAGAGCGGCCAGCCGGCGCGTGTAAACGTGGCGGTTGCGGACGCCATCGGAACGCCCAGCCGCTCGATCGCCCAGAAATACGCGCTCGCAAGGCCCACGAAAGCGAATGCGATCGCGACGAACGCGGCCGAGTCGCGCAACCCGTACGGACGGAGCTGGAAAAGAAAAAGCAGCTTTCTATAGCGCAGGCCGACTGCAACGAGAACGATTGCCGCGTCGATGGCGCTCACGGCAACGTCCAGCCAGGGCGAAGGGGCCGATCGCCAGGCGATTCCGAACACGAACGAGGTGGCGAGGAGCAGGCCGAACACCCAACCCAGCCGCTTGAGCTCCCCCCAATGCTCCATAAATCGCGCGCTCGACGCGCGCGCAGGGTTGCGTTCGGGCGTTACCGCGGATGCGACAAGGGATTGTCCACAGCCAGGGCAAAACTGCGTGCCGCTACGCACGCTCCTTTGGCAAGCGGGACACTGCTGGCCTGCTTCAGGCACTCGCGGTGCGCAACGCCAGTGCGGCTTTGATTCCCTTGATCAGGAACGCGATGATGATGATCTTCATCAGCAGGCCCTGCCCCAGCGTTGCCGGGTCGCTGATGGCGGCGGCGGCGATGACCACCGCGTAGGTCGCGGTAGCGACCAGCACCGCCGGCAGCGGCGAGCGCCTGGCCCAGAGCGAAAGCGCCAGCATGATCGCCGCGAGGATGAGATTCACGATTAGCGCGCCCCACGGCTCCCAGGCGAGCTGCTTGCGCAGCTCGCCCACGGTGTAGGTCCGTCCATCGATGGGGGTCGGATACGTCGCTCCCGGGTCCATTCCCTCCAGCTTCACGAGCGCTGTATCGGTTGTGCCCTTGGTGATGAAGAAAAAGGCGATCCCGGCGATCACGAAGAGCACCGCGAGGACTTTGATGGCGCTGGTGGCCGCCTTCACGTTCTTCTGCAGCTCGTATTCCTCCGCGGTCGGCATCGCCTTGCCGCATTTCTCGCAGAAGCGGTCGTAGGGCTTCGCGACCGTGTCGCAGGCCGCGCACTTGATCGGCTTCTTGCCGGTCTCGACCGCCAGGTTCCCGTCGACCCTCAGGTCGATCGTAGGCAGGCCCACGAATGGCCGCTTCACCGAGATGGCGGCCGCCCGGCCGTCCGGCAGCGAGAACGGAATCTCCCCCTTCGGCCCGAGCTTGCGGGAGTTGTACGCTTCCTTGCCGTTGACCGTGACGAGCTTCTTGCCGAAGGCGCCGAAGTGCGCCTTTACGGTGTTCGCTTCGTCCACTTCCCATGTTTTATCCACCCTGATCTCCCATGGTTGCGGCCGGCTTTTCTTGTTCCTTCGGCCGCCGTGCCGCCATGCTACGCCTTCTCGCCGCCGCCGCTACGTAGCGGGAGTTCTCCGGCCGAATTGCTCGCTCAGGCGCTTCACGGCCTCGGGCTCGCCACGCACGCGCAGGAACACGCCCTCGCCATCGGCGCGCTCCTCAAGCACCGTACAGGTGTCGAAGATGTGCCCGCGCTCCTTCTGCGCCGACCAGGGGAGGAAGAGCTCCGCCTCGACGAGGCGCTTCTGGAAGAACGCCTCGATCGCCTCGCGGAGCCGCGCGATGTCGGCCTCGCGGCGCGCGCTGATCACGAGGCATCCGGAATACTTTGCGTGCAACGCTGCCTCGTCGCCGGCGCGGTCGATCTTGTTGAAGACGACGAGGCGCGGCAGGTCCTGCGCTCCGATCTCGTCGAGCACTTCCTCGGTCACCGCGAGCTGGCGCTCGAAGCCGGGATCGCTTGCATCGACGACGTGGACGAGCAGCGACGCCTCGAGCGCTTCATCGAGCGTCGACTTGAACGATGCGACCAGCCCGTGAGGAAGATTCTTGATGAAGCCGACCGTGTCGCTGACGAGCACGCGCGGAATGCTCTCGGGATGGAGGGCCCGCACCGTGGTATCGAGCGTCGCGAAGAGCTTGTCCGCGACCAGCGCCTCGCTTCCCGTCAGCGCGCGCATCAGCGTGGACTTGCCCGCATTCGTGTATCCGACGAGCGCCACGCGCGCGAGGTCCCGGCGCTCCTGGCGCCGGGCGCGCTGCGTCCTGCGCTCGAGGGCCATTCCATCGAGCTCCTTCTGCAGCTCGGTGATGCGGTCGCGGATCTTGCGCCGGTCGAGCTCGCCGTGCGACTCGCCGCCGCTGCGGCCGCCGGTGCCGCTGCGCGCCCGGTCCTTCGGCCCGGCCTGCTTGGCGGCTTCGCGCAGGCGCGGCGCCATGTAGCCCAGGCGCGCGATCTCGACCTGCGCGCGCGCGTAGCGCGAGCTCGCGTGGCGGTGAAAGATCTCGAGGATCACCATGGTCCGGTCCATCACCTCGCAGCCGGCCTCCTTCTCCAGGTTGAACGCCTGCGAGGGGGAGATCTCGTGGTCGATCAAGATGATTTCGGCTTGGTTTTCTAAAATTTGTTCTTTAAGTTCTTCCCTTTTACCGGTCCCGAAGTAGGCCGTCCTGTCGAACCCGGCGCGCTTTTGCGTGAATTTGCCGACGACCTCGAACCCGAGCGTCTTCGCGAGCTGGCGCAGCTCGGTCAGCGAGGCGTCGAACTCGACGTCGCTCACGCTGGACAACTGCACGGCTGCAACGATGGCGCGCGGCAAACTAACGCACCCGGAGGACGAGCTTGCCGCGCAGGTGACGCGCCTCGCTCACTCGGTGGGCGGCTGCCGCCTCGGCGAGCGGATATTCGACGATGGCGGGGAGCGGAACCACGCCTTGCACCACCAGCGCCGCGACCCGGTCGAGATGCGGGCGGTCGCGGTTGACCTTCGGCCGCAGCGACTTGGCGTCGGGACGCGGCGAGGCCGGAGCGCTCGCGCCCGAGGCGATGGTCGCGAGGCGCCCGCCGGGACGAAGGACCGCGAAGCTCCTCAGCGTGACGTCTCCGCCCACCGTGTCGAAGACCGCGTCGCAGCCGGAAACGAGCTGCGTGAAGTCCTGCGTGCGGTAGTCGATCGCCTCGTGCGCGCCGAGCCTGCGCACGTAGTCGTGGTTCGCCGAGCTCGCGGTCGTGACGACGCGCGCGCCGAAGAACCGCGCGAGCGCGAGCGCGAAGCCCGCGACGCCGCCCGCGCCGCCGTGGATGAGGATCGTCTCGCCCGCTTTCAGCTTGAGCGTGTCCTCGATCGAGACGAGCGCGGTGAGGCCGGCGAGCCCGATCGACGCGCATTGCACGTGGGTCAGGCTCGCGGGCTTCCTCGCGAGGATCTCCTGCCGGATCGCGATTCTCTCGGCGTAGGCGCCTTCGCGCGGCACTTCGCACACGCCGAACACCGCGTCGCCGATCTTGAAGTCGTTCGCCCCCTCGCCGAGCGCGGCCACCACGCCCGAAAAGTCCCGGCCCGGGACATGCGGAAGCTCGATGCTGCGGGAATACTGCCCCGCGCGCATCTTCCAGTCGGCCGCATTGACGCTCGCCGCATGGATGTCGACGACGACTTCCCCGGCCGCAGGACGCGGGTCCGGCAGGTCCCCGTACTCGAGGACCTCCGGGCCGCCGAAGCTCCCGAAGAAGGAGGCTTTCATCCGCGCGGCGAACCCCGTTCCTCGAGGAGCTT
>VBBY01000026.1:0-20000 GCA_005881595.1 Betaproteobacteria bacterium
GTTCAGCGTCGGCCACTGGTCGATCGACCTCGACAACGCGGCGAACCGGAAATTCGTCGCCGAGTTCGAGAAGGATTACAAGCGACTACCGACTGGCTATGCCGCCTCGGGCTACGACACGGCGCTGCTCATCGACTCGGCGATCCGCAAAGTGAAAGGCAGGATCGAGAACAAGGACGCGCTGCGCGCCGCACTCCGCGCCGCCGACTTCAAGAGCGTGCGCGGCGACTTCAAGTTCAACGCCAACCAGTTCCCGGTGCAGAACTACTACCTGCAGCTGGTCGGCAAGGACGCCGATGGGCGCCTTGTGCACAAGACGATAGGCACCCTCCTCACCAACCGCGGCGATGCCTACGTGCAGGACTGCAAGATGAAATAGAGGAGGACGGCACGCGAGGAGCGAAAACGCCTCGGTGAGCCTATCAGCTGCGACGGCATCGTTGGGTGGCTATCTTTCGGCAACGGGGCGATATCCGGCGGGCATCGCATAGTCGAAGGGGCTCTGTCCGAAATTCGCATTGAGTAACCCTTCCTTCACAATTTCGGATAGAGACGTGCTGGAAGAGATTACCGCTCTGTATTCACGTCCTAATTTGATATCAATGCCTTCGGCGCTTCCAGGGCTACCATTGCGCCAAGTGCCGTTTGTGTGAGCGTAATATTTGCCATTGTCCAGATCCAGAGCAAACCCGAGCCTGACCGTAGGCACGCCCGAGTCTCTCTTTCTCAGATTCAAGATCCGACCAACCGTTAAGCCCTGAGTAGAAAAGCCCATCTGAAGGGCCGTTTCCGCTTTCTTCGCTATCTCACCACCGGCGAGCTTCACTTCGAAATACCACTTTCCGCGGCTGTGCCCATGCTTAGCACGAAGCTCATACTGGTCTTCGTTTTCGGCGGCAGCGTAAGGCAGTGTCGATTTTGTCTCGAGCGACGGGGTCGGAACAGGAGAAGACTGCGCGGTAAGTCGGTTTTCAAGATAGGTAACGCGCGTTCGAGTAAAGCGAACAATGCAAACGGTTTTTCTGTAATCCTTGAGAAGGGATTGGAACCAGCTCTCTCGAGAAGATTCCTTCGAGCTTGACCCGCAGGACGAATCTCTCTGTTTGATCCAGGTGCGCTGATCAGCGCGAAGCTCAAGCTTGTCCGGCTCAGAAAGTTTACCCATCAGCTGCTGATAGCGCTGGTTGATCTTTATGTCGCTCTCGCGGAGTTCTGCCTCAATACAAGCGGAGACATCGGTATCGTCCCGTGGGCTGTCACAGTTTGCCGCGCGAGCAGAAGGGGGCAGAATTATCAATGCTGTGGTCAACAACATGATGCTTTTCATAAAGAGAGTTTCGCCAAAGGTTGGAAAGAAAGACACGTTACGGCTGGACGAGAAAGTAGTCCAGCGCGCCGTGCTGGAAGCGGTGCGCAAGGCCGGCCCAGTCTAGGGCAGCGCGACCACGCCTCGGTCGTACAGGCTTTCGATTTCCTGCGGTGAACAGCCGAGCTCGGCCAGCAGTTCCCGGCCGTGCTGCCCAATGGCCGGCGGGTCCGAGCGCTTGGGCAGGCGCTTGCCACCGAGCTCGAGCGGAAGCGCCGGGACGCGGATGGTCTTTCCGGAGATGTGCGTCTCGAGCAGGCCGCCCGACGCATTGAGGTGCGGGTCATCGAGCAGGTCCCAGGGCTTCGCGATCGGGGCGAACGGCAGGCCGATCGCTTCGAGCTTCGCTGCGAGCTCGTTTTTCGAATGTTTCTTCATCGCTTCCGCCAGCTGCGGCAGGAGCCACGCGCGCTCCTTCACGCGCATGCCGTTGGTCTTCAGGCGGGGATCAGCGGCAAGCCGGGGCTGGCCGAATTCCCGGCAAAAGACTTCCCACTGAGTGTCGGTCACGACGCCGACGAAAAGGCGATCGCCGTCGCGGGTCTCGAAGATGTCGTAGACGCCCCAGGCGGGGCGCTTGACCGACATCGGCGGCGGCGCCTCGCCGGTGAGCTCGTACTGCGCCATGTGCTGGGCGACGAGATAGGCGGTGCTCTCGAAAAGGGAGCTCGTGACGCGCTTGCCCTGTCCGGTCGTCTCGCGCTCGCGCAGCGCGGCGAGGATGCCGACCGCCGCGAAAGTGCCGCCCATGATGTCGATCACCGAGGAGCCGGCGCGCAGCGGCCGGTCGGGCAGCCCGGTCATGTAGGCGAGGCCGCCCATCATCTGCGTCACCTCGTCGAGCGCAAGGCGATGCTCGTACGGGCCCTTGAGGAAGCCTTTCAGCGAGCAGTAGATCAGCTTCGGGTTTTCTTTCCTGAGAATTTCGTATGCAAAGCCCAGCTTGTCGAGGGCTCCGGGACGAAAATTCTCCGTCAGGACGTCGGCGGTCTTCAGCAGCTTCAGAACGATGCGCTTTCCCTCGGGGCGCGCGAGATCGACGGCCAGGCTCTTCTTGTTGCGGTTGAACACCGGAAAGAAGCCTGCCCCCGCCGCCTCCAGCCGGCGCGTATTGTCGCCGCGCAGCGGCTCGACCTTGACGACGTCGGCGCCGAGATCGGCCAGCACCAGGCCGCAGGAAGGGCCCATCACCATGTGCGCGAATTCGACTACGCGCACCCCCTCAAGCGGAAGCACGGAATCCTTTGGGCAGGCCGGCGAGCGGGGTATGCCCGTAGACGGGCTCCTCGGGAATTGCCTGGACGAGAAGGCCTCGCGCCTTCAGCAGCGCATCGAAATCGACGCCGGTCGAAACCCCCATGCTCTCGAACATGAACACCAGGTCCTCGGTGATGACGTTGCCGCTCGCGCCCGGCGCGAAGGGACAGCCGCCGAGGCCGCCCAGCGAGCTGTCGAAGTGGCGCACGCCTTCCTCGTAGGCGGCGAGCGCGTTGGCGAGGCCCAGGCCGCGCGTATCGTGGAAATGCGCGCCTTCCAGCCTGTCGCCGATTTCTTTCCTGACGAGAGAGAACAGTTTCTTCACCTGGGCGGGATTCGCGTACCCCACGGTATCCGCGAGCGCCACCGAATCGCAGAACTGCGCCAGCGCGACGGCGAGGCGCACCACCTCCTTTTCCGGCACCTCGCCCTGCAGCGTGCAGCCGAACGCCGTGGATATCGCGCCCTCGATCGGCGCGCCGCCGAGCGCGGCGCACTTCCTGACCTCAGCGACCATCTGGTCCGGAGTCATGCGCACGTTGGACTCGCTGTGCGCGCGGCTGGCCGACACCGGAAAGGTGACCTTGTGCGCTCCGGCCTCGACGGCGCGCTGATATCCCTTCAGGTTGGGCGCCAGGGCCACCACCGTCAGGCCCGGAATCGTGCGTGCGTGGGTGACGATCTCGCCGGTGTCCGCCATCGCCGGAATGAGCTTGGGCGGCACGAAGGAACCGACCTCGATCTCCCTTAACCCGGCTGCTGCGAGCGCCGAGATCCAGGTCTTCTTCGCCGCGGTAGGCATCAGGTGCTTGGCGTTCTGCAGCCCGTCGCGCGGGCCGACTTCGCAAATGTGAACTTCGGGCATGGCTCGACTCTTTACGCTGCCGTGACAGGTATCTTCAGCTCAACGATCTTCTTCGACCATGCGGCGGGACCGGTGTCGTGCACCGAGATGCCGTTCGAATCGACTGCTACGGTGACCGGCATGTCGTGCACTTCAAACTCGTAGATCGCCTCCATGCCGAGATCCTCGAACGCCAGCACCTTCGACTTGCGGATCGCTTTCGCGACAAGGTAGGCCGCGCCGCCCACCGCGATGAGATACGCCGCCTTGTGCTTGCGGATCGCCTCGACCGCCGCCAGGCCGCGCTCTCCCTTGCCGACCATGCCGAGCAGGCCGGTCCGCGACAGCATCATCTCGGTGAACTTGTCCATGCGCGTGGCCGTGGTCGGACCCGCCGGCCCGACGACCTCGCTGCCTACCGGATCGACTGGACCCACGTAGTAGATGACCCGGTTGCGGAAGTCGACCGGTAGCGCCTTCCCCTGTTCGAGGAATTCCTTGATCCGTTTGTGCGCGGCATCGCGTCCGGTGAGCAGCCTTCCGGAGAGCAGCAGCCTTTCCCCGGGTTTCCACGCAGCCACCTCGGCCTTGGTAAGCTGATCGAGGTTCACTCGCCTGGATTTCGCGTCGGGAGTCCAGGCGATCTCCGGCCAATCGGAGAGCTGCGGCGCCTCGAGCTCGGCTGGGCCGGAGCCATCCAGCACGAAATGCGCGTGGCGTGTCGCAGCGCAGTTCGGAATCATCGCGACCGGCTGATTGGCCGCGTGGGTCGGATAAGTGTTGATCTTCACGTCGAGCACGGTGGAGAGTCCGCCCAGCCCCTGCGCGCCGATGCCGAGCGAGTTGACCTTGTCGTAAAGCTCGATGCGCAGCTCTTCGACCTTGTTTTGCGGACCGCGCGCCTTGAGCTCGGCCATGTCGATCGGCTCCATCAGCGCTTCTTTCGCCATCACCATCGCCTTCTCGGCGGTGCCGCCGATGCCGATGCCGAGCATGCCGGGCGGGCACCAGCCGGCACCCATCGTCGGCACCGTCTTCAGCACCCAGTCGGCTATCGAGTCGGATGGGTTGAGCATCGCGAACTTCGCCTTCGCTTCCGACCCGCCGCCCTTGGCGGCGACATCGACTTCGAGCTTGCCGCCGGGCACGACCTGCATCTGGATGACGGCCGGCGTGTTGTCCCCGGTGTTCTTTCTCGAGCCGACGGGATCGGCGAGGATCGAGGCGCGCAGCTTGTTGTCGGGATTGAGGTAGGCGCGGCGCACGCCCTCGTTGACCGCGTCTTCCAAGGAAGTCTTGAAGTCGAATCGAACCTCCATTCCGATCCTCAGGAATACATTGACGATGCCGGTGTCCTGGCAGACCGGCCGGTGGCCTTCCGCGCACAGGCGAGAATTGGTCAGGATCTGGGCGATGGCGTCTTTGGCCGCCGCCGACTGCTCGCGCTCGTAGGCGCGCGACAGCGCGCGGATATAGTCGGCAGGGTGGTAATAGGAAATGAACTGCAGCGCGTCGGCGACGCTCTGAACCAGATGCTCACGCTGGATAGTGGTCATGTTTGCTGTAGCATACGGCGCGCTCGGACGCCTTTACAAGGCGTTGATTTGGTGATTCTATTGACGCGAATCCTCGAGGAGGAGTCATCATGGAACAAAACCGGTCGCGCCGCCAGGCGCCGGAGCGGTCGGACACCGAGGTGTCCGAGGCCCAGATCGCCGTGCACTGGCAGGAGGAGAGCTACTTCTCGGTGCCGAAGGACTTCACCGCTCAAGCCAACCTCACCGATAAAGGCGTCTTCAAGCGTTTCGGCCTCGAGAAGTTTCCCGGCTGCTACAAGGAGTTCGCCGAACTCCTCGACTGGTACAAGAAGTGGGACAAGATCTTCGATGGCAGCAAGCCGCCTTTCTGGCGCTGGTTCGTCGGCGGAAAAATCAATGCCTCTTACAACTGCGTCGATCGGCATCTGGCGAAGCACCGGAACAAGGCCGCGATCCATTTCGTGCCGGAACCGGAGCACGAGGCGATCCAGCACGTCACCTACCAGGAACTGTACGTCCGGGTCAACGAGTTCGCCGCTTTCCTGCGCGACGTCTGCGGACTGAAGGCCGGCGACCGCGTCACGCTGCATATGCCGATGGTGGCCGAGCTGCCGATCACCATGCTCGCCTGCGCGCGGCTCGGGGTCATCCACTCGCAGGTATTCAGCGGCTTCAGCGGCAAGGCCTGCGCCGACCGGGTGTCCGACTCCGAAAGCCGCGTGCTGATCACGATGGACGCCTACTACCGCGGCGGGAAGCTCCTCGAGCACAAGGAGAAAGCCGACATCGCGGTGGCCGAGGCGGCGAAGGACGGCCACCAGCTGGAGAAGGTGCTCGTCTGGCAGCGCCATGCGGGCAAGTACTCCAGCCAGGCGAAGCTCGTCGAAGGACGCGATTTCGTTATCAACGACCTTCTGCCGAAGTACCGCGGCAAGCGCATCGACCCTGTGCAGATGCCGGCGGATGCGCCGCTTTTCCTCATGTACACCAGCGGCACCACCGGTAAGCCCAAAGGCGCACAGCACTCGATCGGCGGCTATCTCGCCTATGTAACCTGGACTTCGAAGTACGTACAGGATATCCATCCCGAGGATGTCTATTGGTGCATGGCGGACATCGGCTGGATCACGGGACACTCCTATATCGTGTACGGGCCGCTCGCGCTCGCCGCTTCTTCGGTCGTGTACGAGGGCGTGCCGACGCATCCGGATCCGGGCCGCCCCTGGCGCATCGCCGAGGAGCTCGGCGTGAACATTTTCCACACCTCGCCCACGGCGATCCGCGCGCTGCGCAAGGACGGTCCTGACGAGCCCGGAAAGTACAACTACCGCTTCAAGCACATGACAACCGTCGGCGAGCCCATCGAACCCGAAGTCTGGAAGTGGTACTTCAACGTCGTTGGCAAGAAACAAGCGGTGATCGTGGACACCTGGTGGCAGACCGAAACCGGCGGCTTCCTCTGCAGCACGATGCCGGGAATCCACAAGATGAAGCCGGGCAGCGCTGGTCCCGGCATCCCGGGCATCCACCCGGTGATCTACGACGATGAAGGGAAGGAACTGAAAGCCGGTTCGGGCAAGGCGGGCAACATCTGCATCCGCAATCCCTGGCCCGGCATCATGCAGACCATCTGGAGAGATTCGGACCGCTTCGTGCGCGTGTACTACTCGCGTTACTGCAAGGACCCTAAAAGCAAGAGCTGGCGCGACTGGCCCTACATGGCGGGCGACGGCGCGGTGCAGGCGAAGGACGGCTACTACCGCATCCTCGGCCGCATCGACGACGTGATCAACGTCGCCGGGCATCGCCTCGGCACGAAGGAGATCGAATCGGCGGCACTGCTCGTTCCCGAGGTCGTCGAGGCGGCGGTAGTGCCGGTCGCCGACCCGATCAAGGGCAAGGTGCCGGATCTGTACGTGGCGCTCAAGCCGGGCCTCAAGCCCTCGGATGACATCGCAAAAAAAATCTCGGCGTCGGTGGTCTCCGAGATCGGAGCGATCGCGAGACCGCGGCAGGTGATCATCGTTCCCGACATGCCCAAGACGCGCTCGGGCAAGATCATGCGCCGCGTGCTGGCGGCGATCTCCAACAAGCAGGACCCGGGCGATGTGTCCACGCTTGCCAATCCCGAAGTCGTGGACCGCATCAGGGAGCTCGCGCCGGCCAGCCGCTGAACCTGGCCCGAATGACGCAGCGCAGCAGTTTCGCTGCGTAAGGCCCCTGTGAGCCGGGCCTAGGATATTTTCCCGGGTATGATCCGCAAGGACTACCGACACCAATCGGCCTAAGCGCTGCAACCAGGGCAAAAGAGGAGGGGAGAGCCATGGCACATCAGATCCCGAAGAACTTCCGGACCGTGATCGTCGCCGCGTCGGTAGGAAACGTCATCGAGTGGTACGACTTCTACATCTTCGGGAGCTTGGCCGCGGTGTTGTCGGTCAAGTTCTTTGAAAAGTCCCACCCGGTCGCGGCCCTGCTGAGCACGATTGCGCTGTTCACGGCCGGATTCCTGATCCGTCCGCTGGGCGCATTCCTCTTCGGATGGCTGGGCGATCGTGTCGGCCGCAAGTACACGTTCCTCATTACGCTCACTGGAATGGGGGTGGGCACGGGGGCGATCGGGCTGATCCCGACCTACGAATCGATCGGGCTGACCGCTGCGTTCATTCTCTTCGCTCTGCGGATGATCCAGGGTCTGTGCCTGGGTGGGGAGTATGGAGGCGCGATCACTTACGTCGCCGAGCATGTCTCGGACGAGCGTCGCGGCTACTACACCGGCTGGCTGCAGACCTCTCCGACTCTCGGGATCGTGGTATCGCTGGCGGTGATCATTGGGTGCCGCCACTATTTCGGCAACGACGCATTCAATGCCTGGGGGTGGCGCGTTCCGTTCCTGATTTCCTTCCTGCTGGTGGCGATCGCCATCTACATCCGGTTGCAGCTCCAGGAGACGCCGATCTTCCAGGAGATCAAGGCCAAGGGCCAGATGACCAAGAACCCGTGGAAGGAAGCCTTCCTCAGCGCGAACATCAAATTCGTGGCGATCGCCAGCGTCGTGGTGATCGGGGAGGGTGTGGTCTGGTACAGCGGACAGTTCTGGGCGTTGTACTACCTGCAGCAGGTTTCCAAGGTGGACCCGCTGACTACTGCCTACATCGTGGGAGCCGCGCTGCTGCTTGCATCCCCGACCTTGATCTTCTTCGGCTGGCTGTCCGACCTGATCGGCCGCAAGCCGGTGATCCTGGGAGGGTTCCTGCTTGCGGCGGTCACCTACTATCCGCTGTATTCGTGGCTGGGAACGGTCACCCGGCCCGGCGCCATCAACTATCCCGTCGCGATCTTCATCATTTTCATTCTCGTGTCCTACGTGGGCATGGTGTACGGGCCGATCGGGGCGTTCCTGGCTGAATACTTCCCCGGCAGGATCCGCTACACCTCCGTGTCCGTTCCGTATCACATCGGCAACGGCTGGGGTGGGGGGTTGGTGCCGTTCATCACTTCCGCCGCGTTTCAGGCCACGGGGAGCCTCGGCAACGCGCTGATCTATCCGATTGCGGTGCCCGCAGTGTGCTTCGTGCTTGGCCTCTTCCTGATGCCGGAAACGCGCAAGCACAGCATCTGGGAAGAGGGGATGATGCCGGCGCGCAAATAGACGCCGCGCCGACCGAATAGAAGCCCGCCCGCGAGGCGGGCTTTTTTTTGCTCTGCGCGCTAGAATCGCCCGCTCGCGGAGAGATGGCCGAGCGGCTTAAGGCGCACGCTTGGAAAGCGTGTAAGCGTTAATAGCGCTTCGTGGGTTCGAATCCCACTCTCTCCGCCAGTACATCTCAAACAGCTGAGATAGCTGCCTAAAGGACGTTTCGTACCGCGACCGTAGCCACTCGATCGAGCCGAGACCGCGTCGAACCTTTTCTTGACAACGCTTTTGGCGAGCACTATAGATATTCGGTTCTCAGCGCGCATCCATGACGGCACCCTGGAACCGGCTGCTGCGGCCCAAACCACTGATCTTGGGCGCAGTTCTCGCAAGCCTCGCCTGCCTTGTGGCCTTAGCGCTTAACCGCGAAGCGGGCATTGGCTCTTCGCCGACGACCGCCCAGCGGACGGCTGAACCGCGCCGGCCGGCCCTCACCGCTGCCGAAGAGCAGTACATCCGCGAGCTCTGGCCGATCCACGGCGATGTCGAGCGAAGCACGATGCGAATGAGCCTCGGGCAGATCTTCTATACGACGCAGGGTCTCAGTCGGGCCGAGCTCGGCACCCGAGTGAAGGAAGCTCTCGCCAGCTACCAGGCGGCTGAGACCCGACTTCACGCTTTGGAGCCCCCGACGTCTCTGCGCAGCGAGCACCTAGAATACCTCTCGGCGGTCCGGCTCTTCAAGGAGTCCGCCGCCGAGGTGCTCAAGATGTTCACCGACGGGCGGGACGATCACATGCTCGTCGCCTATCCAAAAAGCCAGGAGGGAAGCAACAAGATACGAGAGGTGGGGGGAAAGTTCTGGCCGCACGAGTTTCCACCCAACTGAACCGGGAGCTACCGGCCTGGAGGAAGCCGGCCCGGATTGATGCACACGGATGTCAGCGGTAGCACCGCTCATTTGAACGGTTACCAAAGGAGACACGGTTATGCTTAGCAAACCCATGTTAAATCACGCGATGCGGATAGGGATCCTCGCAATGGTCGCGTGTCTCAGCAGCGCTGGGAGCCTTCTCGCCAAGGATGACGACGACGATGATCGCCAGCAGGAGCAAGAGCGACCGCCTCAAGTATTGAATCAAGGCTTCGAAAGCACCGACCAGATGCTCAGCGACATCGAGCGAGCCGAGCGAGGACCGAAGTATTCGGCGTGGCTCGTCGAAAGCACCCGGTTCCTGAATGTGCCTCACCGCTCATTCCAGCCCGACGTCGGCGACCCCGCCTTCGTCGACCTGCCGGTGAACATCGGGATCATGAAGGCCCCAAACGGAGACATCACGCTATACGACAGCGGGTGGAAACAGCTCGCCTACATCTTCGACTGGAACACCTCGTGTTGCTGGTACGGGATCCGCGATCAGATGAAGGCCATCGGGCTGGATCCGGATCGCGTCGTCAGGATCATCATCGGCCATGGTCACTGGGACCACTCCGGCCAGTTGAGCGAGTTCCCCAACGCGGTGCTCTACGTCCAGAAGGAGGAGCTCAAGCAGATCGATTTCTTCCTCGACTACCCCGTCAGGTTCAACGCCGGCCACATCCGGGCCGTCAACACGATCGACCCCCTCACCGGCAGCCAGGTCGGACCGCCGCAGCAGGCCTGCGCGCGCAGCCCGGTCTGTGGCTATCCGCCGCAGACGGTGCAGGAGATCCTCGGCAAGGTTCTCGCGGGCAAGGCGAAGTTCGTCGACGGCCGGCACGAAGTCGCCCCGGGTATGATCATCCACCCGGCGTTCCGCGGGCATACCTACGGGTCGCAACTTCTGCAGGTCAACACGGCTCGGGGGCAGCTCGTGTTCGGCAGCGACACCTACTCATCCTGGACGGGGATCAGGGACTGGTTCGTGGCGAACATCCAGCAGACGGATACGATCCAGCAGTTCCTCGCGTACGAGAAATGCTATGTCCTGACATCGAAGCAGAATAGCTTCAACAACTGCGTTTCGGCTCATGAGCCGATCTCGTATACGGCGGCATATCCGCTCACGTCCAACTGGTGGAACATCCCCGGAGGGAATTGCTCGCGCGCGGCCGAGCTCACGCTCGCCAATGGCGAGAGGACGCACGTGCCCGCCAGCCCCGACCGGACGCCGCCAGCCAGTTGCCACTCGGTGGTTCCCCCGCACGCGATCCATCCATAGCATCACTCTGCTGCAATTCCGGGTCTGGGCTCGCCGAAGCGCGGGCTCGGACCCGCCCCTTATCCCCGATGGGGCGTCGCGATTGCATCGCGGGTTGGTCGCCGTTGCGACGGCTTTCGTCCTGTTGCCGCAAGAGGCGCCCGCCCATGACCCAGACACTTTGGGTGGGGTCTTCCGTACTCATGACGTCGGCGCCACGTGGACGTCTATCAACCCGGGCATCTTCGTAAGCGGCGCGCTCGCGCTGGCGGTCAGCCCGCGGGATCCGAATCACCTGCTGCTGGCAACCGATAGCGGCTTGTGGCGCTCGCGAAACGGCGGGCGCGATTGGGACGTCGAGGCGCCGGGCATCCTGACGGGCCCGGCATTCGCCGCCGCGTTCGATGCTGACGGCCAGCGCGCGCTGGTGGCCGGGACTACGACCCTGTTCCGCGACGATGGGGACCGCTGGCGACCGGTCCGAACGCCCGCGGGCGCCGCCCCGGCACGCGCGCTGTTAGCAGGAGCCGTGCCAGGACGCGTATATCTAGCCGGCCGATCTGGCCTCTACCGGAGCGACGACTGGGGGCAGTCCTGGGCGAACGCGGGAAGTGCGATTGCAGCGGACCATGTCGATGCCTTACTGGCGCCTCCCGGGCGTCCGGACGACGTCTACGCGGTAGCCGGGGGATCGGTCTGGTCGAGCAACGATGCGGCTCGGAGTTGGCAGAGGCGAACTGGCGGAGTTCCCGGCCACGGCGTGGAGGCTGTCGGTTTTGATTCAACGACCCCGGCCCGTCTCTGGGCGGTAGGCTCCGGGCAGGTATTCAGGAGCGATCATCCAGGTGAGCGCTGGCGCCCCGTCGGCAAGCCGGTGCCCGAAACGCTCGCGATGGCGCTTGCCATGGCGATCAGCGGCGAAGTGATCGTGATCGCGACTGACCGCGGCGTGTTCCGCAGTGCCGATGGCGGCGAACGATGGGAGCTTCCGAAAGAAGGCCTCCCTGCTCACCTGGCCGCTCGGGTCTTGGTCGGCGACTCGCGCAGTCCCACCACGCTGTACGCCGGTTTTGCGCTCACAGGCTACGAAGACCTGCAGACGCGAGTACGGCGGAGTGAAACCGCATCCTCGCGATCCAGCCTGGGCAACATTGTCGGGGGCTTCGGGCTCGTCGTCCTGCTCGCCCTGGGTGTGATTGCAGCGGCGCGGCATCTGGCGCACAAGCTTCGATGAGCGGACGCGCGTGGCTCGCACTCGTGATCATGGTCGGCCTTGTCACCGGCTCGGTCCTGTTCATTTGGCTCACCGGTCGGTCGAACGCCGGCGGGTTCGAGGAGATCAGACTCCCCAACCGGACCGACATGCCTGTTGCCATTGCGGCAGCGCGGGACGGGACAGTGTGGTTCACGCTCGAATCCTCCGACGTCATAGGACGGTTGCGAAACGGGCAGATTGAGAGGATTCCAAAGGGCGCGCAGAGCATCGAGCCGCTCGGCTTGGCCGTGGACGTCGAGGGCAGAGCCTGGTACACGGAAGCGCCGAAGCAAAGCATTTCCCGGGCTTCGCCCGACGGCGCCATCGCCTCGTTCGGGCTCTCGACGCCGGTGGCCAGGTTGGGGCGGCTGACGGTCGGGCCCGATAACACCGTGTGGTTCGCCGAACCCACGGTGATGAGTGTTACGCGCCTGCGGGACGGGCGTTTCACTCGCTATGTCATGGGCACGCTCACCGCGAAGATACCCGCCGATGCGGCACCGTTCGGCGTCGCCAGCGCCCCCGATGGGGCCGTGTGGGCCACGCTTCCGAGTGCAGACCAGCTGCTGCGCATCGCTCCCGACGGCAACACAACGGCATTCGACGTGCCCACCCGCAGGAGCGGTCTGGGGGACATCGCCGTCGCTCCGAACGGAGCCGTCTATTTCCTCGAAATGACCGGGAATAACATCGGCCGTTTTGTCGGCGGAAGGTTCGAAGAGTTTGCGGTTCCCACGCCGCGCGCGGGCCTCACGGCCCTTGCTGTGGCGCCGGACGGAGCTGCGTGGTTTACGGAACTCCGCGGCCATCGGCTCGGTCGCCTTCGTGACGGCACGATCACGGAGTTCGAACTGCCCCGGCCGGATGCGCGACCGTTCGGTATCACCGTCGATGGCGCGAACAACGTCTGGTACAGCGACCTCAGTGGATGGCTGGGACGGCTCGACGCAGGCCGGGCCCGGGGCCGCTAACCGCCTATGATGCGGACCGTCCGGCTGTTGGCCGCGGTCGCGCCGGCGGCGGCGCTTCTTCTCGCGCCGGCAACGGTGGCCGCGCCCTATGTGCCGAAGGACGATGCGACCGTCCTCGAGCGCCTGCCACTCAAGCCGACAGATCCATTGGGGCGCGAACTGCGCGAACTGCGCGCCCGCCTCGCGGCGCAGCCGGACGATCTCGACGCGGCCGTGACCATCGGCCGGCACTACTTCCGGCTGGCGATGTCCGAAGGCGACCCGCGCTTCATCGGGTACGCGGAAGTAGCGCTGCGGCCGTGGGCGCGCAGCAAGGAACCGCCGCGCAACGTCCTCGTGTTGCGTGCACTGCTGCGGAAGTATCGGCATGACTTCGCGGGCGCCCTCGACGACCTCGCCGCGGCCGCGGCGTCCGATCCCAGCGACGCGGAGGTCTGGCTGTGGCGCGCCGCCATCCTTCTGGTGCAGGCGGACTATGTCGGTGCGCTGAGCGCCTGCGACCCGCTCCGCGCGAGGGGCGAGTCGCTCGACTGGATCGGCTGCAAGAGCTCGGTGGAAGGCGTCACCGGCGCGGCGGAGCGCGCCTACGCATCCCTAAGTGAGGGCCTCGCCCGCGAGCGGGGAGTGCGCGCCGGGCCGCGGCTTTGGATGCTGAGTCGGCTCGCCGAGTTCTCCCTCGTCCTCGGCGAGACCGACCGCGCGGAACGACACTTCAAGGAGGCGCTCTCGCTCGGCGTGAGCGACCAGTTCCTGCTCGCTGCTTACGCCGATTTCCTGCTCGATCGCGGGCGCCCACAGGAGGTTGTGACGCTGCTCAAGGACTGGACCCGCTCCGATCCGCTGCTGCTGCGGCTCGCGCTGGCGGAGAAGGTGCTCGGGGCGCCCGTCCTAGAAGAGCACGTGCGGACGCTGAAATCGCGCTTCGATGCCGCGGCTATGCGCGGTGACATGCTGCACCAGCAGGAGGAGGCGCGGTTCAATCTCTACCTTCTCGGGCAGCGGCCGCGGGCGCTGGCGCTGGCGAAGGAGAACTGGACGCTGCAACGCGAGCCGCGCGACGCGCGCATCCTGCTCGAAGCCGCGCTCGCGGCGAATGACCCGAAAGCCGCGCAACCTGCGCTCGACTGGCTCGCGCGTACCGGCTACCAGGACCCGTACTTGCGCCGGCTGGCGGCGCGGCTCGAGAACTCTCGCCCTTGAGGCTCATCGCCCTCCTGTTTGCCTTCGCGGCTGCGCAGGCGCTCGCGCACAACCCGAGCGACAGCTACCTGGGGCTCGTGGTCGACGGGCCGAGTATCGAGGGCCAGTGGGACATCGCGCTGCGCGACCTCGAAGTCGCCGTCGGACTAGATGCCAATGGGAATGGCGAGATCAGCTGGGGCGAGGTAAGGGCGAGCCACGCCGCCATCGCCTCGTATGCGCTGGCGCGCCTCACATTGCGGTCGGGAGCGTCTGCCTGTCCAGCGCGAGTGACCGGGCTGCTGGTAGACGAACATGACGACGGGACGTTTGCGGTGCTGCGCTTCGTCGCGACCTGCCCGGACTCGGTCACGAAGCTCGACGTCGACTACACGCTGCTCTTTGACATCGACCCGCAGCATCGGGGCCTTCTGCGGCTGGAGCACGCGGGCGCCACCCGCACCGCAATCTTTAGCCCCGAGCGCAGCCGTCAGAGCTTCGAGCTGGCCCAACCGTCGCGGTGGCAGCAATTCCTCGACTATGGACGCGAAGGAGTCTGGCACATCTGGATCGGCTTCGACCACATCCTGTTCCTGCTTTCGTTGCTGCTGCCGGCCGTGCTCCGGCGCACGAACGGACGATGGGAGCCGGTCGAGGCGTTCTCGCCCGCGTTCTGGAACGTGTTCGGGATCGTCACCGCCTTCACGGTGGCGCACTCGATCACCCTTAGCCTTGCGACGCTCGGCGCGGTCGCGCTCCCATCGCGTCTGGTGGAGCCGGCAATCGCGCTGTCGGTCGTATTGGCCGCCTTGAACAATCTGCGGCCCGTGTTCTACGCACGGCGCTGGGTGGTTGCATTTCTATTCGGACTCGTCCACGGCCTGGGCTTCGCGAATGTCCTGAAGGAGCTCGGCCTGCCGCAGGGTGCGCTCGCGCTCGCGCTCGTCGGTTTCAACCTCGGCGTTGAGGCCGGGCAGCTGGTGATAGTCGGCGCGTTCCTGCCGGTCGCGTTCCTCCTTCGCGGGACGGCGTTCTATCGACAGGTTGTTTTCTTCGGCGGCTCGGCGCTGATTGTTCTGGTTGCAGGAATCTGGGTAGTCGAGCGTTCGCTCGACGTGCAGCTCGCAATCTTCGCCGCGGCGACGCGGCCAACCGTTGGTAGTTATGACAACATGCGCGACATGCTGGTGATCGCCAGCGCAGTCAGGACTGCGAAGAGCAGCTTCAGAGGTTCGCCGCCTGCCGAAAAAGAAAACGCCCGGCTCGCTTTCGCTCGCTGGGCGCTTAAACCATCGCGCGTGGATCCACGCGATGGAGGAGGATCTATCGCTGAAAAGCATAGCGCTCGGGTCAATCAAGGGCCTGACTGCACCCTGACAAGAGGCTTACGCGCGGCGCTGTTTCGCAGGCTTAATGACTTACAATGCAGGCGGCGGGCCTCCCCGCATTGCAGTCTGGTGAACCTGGTCAGGTCCGGAAGGAAGCAGCCACAGCCGGCCCCTGCAGGTGCCGGGGGTCAGGCTCGCCACTAATTTATTTACCGATGAGCTATCAAGTACTTGCCCGCAAGTGGCGGCCGCGGGACTTCGGCAGCCTGGTGGGGCAAGAGCACGTCGTCCGGGCATTGCGGCACGCGCTCGAGCAAAAGCGGCTGCATCACGCGTACCTGTTCGCCGGTACGCGGGGGGTCGGCAAGACGACTCTCGCCCGCATCCTGGCGAAATGCCTCAATTGCGAAACCGGCGTCACGCCGCAGCCCTGCGGCAAGTGCACGGCGTGCCTGGAGATCGATGCCGGGCGCTTCGTCGATCTGCTCGAGGTGGACGCGGCCACCAATACGCGGGTCGACGAAATGCGCCAGCTGCTCGAGACCGCGCAATACGTTCCGAGCCGCGGGCGCTACAAGGTGTACGTGATCGACGAGGTGCACATGCTGTCGGCGTCGGCGTTCAACGCCATGCTGAAGACCCTGGAAGAGCCGCCCGAGCACCTGAAATTCATCCTTGCCACGACCGATCCGCAGAAGATTCCGGTAACGGTGCTCAGCCGCTGCCTGCAGTTCAACCTGAAGCAGATGCTGCCCGCCGCCATCGCCGCGCATCTGAGCAGGGTCCTGGAAAACGAGAATGTCGAATTTGATCGCGAGGCGCTCGCGCTGATTTCCCGCGCTGCAGCCGGCAGCATGCGGGACGCGCTCTCCCTGCTCGACCAGGCGATCGCTCACGGCGGCGGCCGCGTGGCGGCAGCGGGCGTGAGGGAGATGCTCGGCGCGATCGACCAGACTCATCTGCTGCGGCTGCTGGCGGCGGTTGCGGCGGACGACCCGCGGGCCGCGATCGCCGTGGCCGACGAGATGCAGGCGCGCAGCCTGTCCTTCGATGCCGCCCTCGCCGACCTCGCCGGCCTGCTGCTGCGCATCGCGATGGCGCAGACGGTGCCCGATGCGCTCGGCGAGGACCTGCCCGAGCGCGCGGCGATCGTCGATCTTGCCGGGCGCATCGACGCCGAGTCCGTGCAGCTCTATTACGAGATCGCGCTGCAGGGCAGGGAAGACCTGCCGCTCGCTCCCGACGAGCACGCGGGCTTCGTCATGACCCTGCTGCGCATGCTCGCGTTCCGGCCGGAGGGCGCAAGCCGTGACCGGATAATTCTCGAAAAGACCAAGGCGAGTACGCCTTCCGCCGACAAGAGCTGGCCCGAGCTGGCGCGCCAGCTCGCGCTCACCGGCGCGACGCGCGAGCTGGCGCGCAATGCCGAGCTTCGTCGGCGCGAGGGCAGCCTCTTCGAGCTCGCAGTGCCGAAGGAGAAGGCCTACCTGGCCGATCGCAACTACCAGGACAAGCTGCAGGCGGCTCTCGAGCAGCATCTCGGCAGCGGCGTCACGGTGAAGGTCGCGGTGGGCGAGACCTCGGGCGCCAGCGCGGCCGCCATCGAGAACGGCGAGCGCGAAGCGCGGCGTGCCGAAGCGGCGCGTGCGGTGCGCTCGGACGGGTTCGTGCAAGACCTCGTCGACCTGTTCGACGGCAAGGTCGTCGATTCCACCGTCGGCAGCAAGGAGCGGGGTACCCCGAAATGAAAGGCAACATCGGCCAGCTGATGAAGCAGGCGCAGCAGATGCAGGAGAACATGCGCCGCATGCAGGAGCAGCTCGCGGCGCTCGAGGTCGAAGGCCAGTCGGGCGCGGGGATGGTGAAGGTGCAGATGACCTGCAAGTACGAGGTGAAGCGGGTCACCATCGATCCTTCGCTGGTCGGCGAAGATCGCGAGATGCTGGAGGATCTCGTCGCCGCCGCGTTCAACGACGCCTCGCATCGCGTGGAAGCGACCATCGCCGAGAAGATGAGCGGCATGACCGCGGGCCTCGGCCTGCCCGCGGGATTCAAGCTGCCGTTCTGAGTGGCCAAGGATTCGCTTCCCGCCTCGAAGGGGCTGGAGCGCCTCGTCGAGGCGTTGCGCGTTCTGCCCGGCGTCGGACCGCGCTCGGCGCAGCGCATGGCCTACCATCTGCTGCAGCACGATCGCGCCGGCGCCGATCAGCTGGCGCAGGCGCTGGCCGGCGCGCTCTCGACGGTGCGCCGCTGCGCCAGGTGCCACAATTTCACCGAAGAGGAGGTGTGCGCCTTGTGCCGCTCGCCGCGGCGCGATGCCTCGCTGCTCTGCGTGGTGGAGACGCCCGCCGACCTGGCGGTAGTCGAGCAGACGCTGAGCTACTCCGGAATGTACTTCGTGCTGATGGGGCGCCTGTCGCCGCTCGACGGCGTCGGCGCGCGCGACATCGGCCTCGACCGGCTGCTTGCGCGAGCGACCGACGGCGAGGTGCAGGAAGTGATCCTCGCCACGAATTTCACCAATGAGGGCGAGGCGACGGCGCATTACATCGCGGAGATGCTGCGCGCGCGCGACATCAAGGTGAGCCGCATCGCGCGCGGCGTGCCGCTCGGCGGCGAGCTCGAATACGTCGATGCCGGCACGATCTCGCAGGCGCTGCTGGACCGCCGCAATATTTGAGGAGGAGGCTTTTCATGAAGAGAAAACTGCTCGCATGGGTATTGCTCGCCGCAGCCGCGCAGGTTCATGCTCAGATCGAAAAGCGCGACGTGCACATCGCGGTCGGCGGCAAGACCGCGCTCTATTACCTGCCGCTTACCCTCACCGAGCGGCTTGGCTTTTTCAAGGACGAGGGACTCAACGTGCGCATCAGCGATTTTGCCGGCGGCACACGCTCGCTGGAAGCAGTCGTCGGCGGCAGCGCGGACGTGGTCGCCGGCGCCTATGAGCATACGATCAACATGCAGGCGCGGAAGCAGAGCTTCCAGGCCTTCGTCCTCGCGGGAGCCTCGCCGCAGATCAGCGTCGGTATTGCCACCTCCCGCGCCGCGAGCTACAAGTCGCCCAGGGACTTGAAGGGGCTCAAGGTCGGCGTCAGCGCGCCGGGCTCGAGCACCAACATGGTCATCAACTACGTGCTCGCCAAGGGCGGGCTGAAGCCGACGGACGTGGCGATCATCGGCGTCGGGCAGGGCGCGACGGTAATCGCTGCGATGGAGCAAGGCCAAGTCGACGTGCTGTCGCAGACCGACCCGGCGATGACCATGCTGGAAAAGGAAGGCAAGATCAAGATCATCGCCGAGACGCGCACGCCCGCAGGCACCGAGCAACTGTTTGGCGGGCCGATGCCGGCCGGCAGCCTCTATGCGCCGGTCGAGTTCATCAAGAAGAATCCCGGCACCGTCCAGGCCCTGACCAACGCCACCGTGCGCGCCCTGCTGTGGATGCAGGAGGCGTCGCCCCAGCAGATCCTCGCCACGGTGCCGGAGGAGTACCTCCTCGGCAACAAGGCGATGTATCTGTTCGCGTACAACAACGTCAAGACGGCTTATTCGAAGGACGGATATTTCAGCGACGCCGGAGCGAAGACCACGCTCAAGGCGCTGGCCTCGTTCAACCCGGCGGTCAAGCCCGACGCCATCGACCTCGCGCAGACCTATACCAACGAGTTCGTGAAGAAGGCGCACGCGAAATACGGCAAGAAGAAGTAGCGCACGATGGCCGTTGCGGCGCTCGCGCTCGAGGACATCACCGTCACGTTCGTCTCCCAGGACGGCGCTCGCTACACTGCTCTGCGGAACACGACGCTGCGCATCGCTCCCGGCGAGTTCGTGTCCGTAGTCGGACCGACCGGTTGCGGCAAGTCCACGCTGCTGAATGTCGCGGTAGGACTGCTGCAGCCGTCGGCGGGCCGCATCCGGGTGTTCGACGAGCCGCTCGCAGGACTCAACCGCAAGGCAGGCTACCTGTTCCAGACCGAAGCGCTGATGCCGTGGCGCACGGCGCTGCAGAACGTCACCGCCGGGCTCGAGTTCAGAAAGACTGATCCTTCGCAAGCGGCGCGGCAAGCCGGGAACTGGCTGCAGCGCGTCGGGCTCGGCGGCTTCGGCGAGCGCTATCCGCACCAGCTCTCGGGCGGCATGCGCAAGCGCGTCGCGCTGGCGCAGACGCTGATCCTCGATCCGCAGATCATCCTGATGGACGAGCCGTTCTCCGCGCTTGACATCCAGACGCGGCAACTGATGGAGAACGAGCTGCTCGAGCTGTGGTCGGCCAACCGCAAATCGGTGGTTTTCATCACCCACGACCTCGAGGAGGCGATCTCGCTCTCGGACCGGGTGGTGGTGCTGTCGGCGGGCCCCGAGGCGCACCCGATCGGCGAGTTCGATATCGACCTGCCGCGTCCCCGCGACGTGGCGGAGATTCGCCTCGCGCCGCGCTTCAT
>VBBY01000026.1:25000-26727 GCA_005881595.1 Betaproteobacteria bacterium
CAGTTGCTGGACGTAGACCCGAAACCAGATGATCTACCCATGGCCAGGCTGAAGGTTGGGTAACACCAGCTGGAGGGCCGAACGAACCACTGTTGCAAAAGTGCGTCGATGAGCCGTGGGTAGGGGTGAAAGGCCAAACAAATCTGGAAATAGCTGGTTCTCCCCGAAAACTATTGAGGTAGTGCCTCGTGATACACCGTCGGGGGTAGAGCACTGTTATGGCTAGGGGGGCATGGCGCCTTACCAAACCATGGCAAACTCCGAATACCGACGAGTGAATTCACGGGAGACAGTGCACCGGGTGCTAACGTCCGGACACGAGAGGGAAACAACCCAGACCGCCAGCTAAGGCCCCCAAGCGATAGCTAAGTGGGAAACGAGGTGGGAAGGCATAAACAGTCAGGAGGTTGGCTTAGAAGCAGCCATCCTTTAAAGAAAGCGTAATAGCTCACTGATCGAGTCGTCCTGCGCGGAAGATTTAACGGGGCTCAAGCTATCTGCCGAAGCTGCGGATCCGTGCGCAAGCACGTGATGGTAGGGGAGCGTTCCGTACGCCTGCGAAGGAGGATCGTGAGGTCCTCTGGAGGCATCGGAAGTGCGACTGCTGACATGAGTAGCGTTAATGCGGGTGAAAAGCCCGCACGCCGTAAGCCCAAGGTTTCCTGCGCCACGTTCATCGGCGCAGGGTGAGTCGGCCCCTAAGGCGAGGCCGAAAGGCGTAGCTGATGGAAAACAGGTCAATATTCCTGTACCTCGCCGTGATGCGATGTGGGGACGGAGAAAGTTATGCAGGCCGGGTGTTGGTTGTCCCGGCTTAAGCGAGTAGGCGTGCCGCGTAGGCAAATCCGCGCGGCTTAGCCGAGACGCGACGACGACTGCCCTTCGGGGCGGGAAGCTGCAGATACTCTGCTCCCAGGAAAAGCCACTAAGCTCCAGTCATGGCGGGACCGTACCGCAAACCGACACTGGTGGGCGAGATGAATATTCTCAGGCGCTTGAGAGAACTCGGGAGAAGGAACTCGGCAAATTGACACCGTAACTTCGGAAGAAGGTGTGCCCCTAGTAGGTGAAGGCGTACAGCCGGAGCCCAATGGGGTCGCAGAGAATCGGTGGCTGCGACTGTTTATTAAAAACACAGCACTCTGCCAACACGAAAGTGGATGTATAGGGTGTGACGCCTGCCCGGTGCTGGAAGGTTAAGTGATGGGGTGCAAGCTCCTGATCGAAGCCCCAGTAAACGGCGGCCGTAACTATAACGGTCCTAAGGTAGCGAAATTCCTTGTCGGGTAAGTTCCGACCTGCACGAATGGCGTAACGCTGGCCACACTGTCTCCTCCCGAGACTCAGCGAAGTTGAAATGGTTGTGATGATGCAATCTACCCGCGGCTAGACGGAAAGACCCCGTGCACCTTTACTGTAACTTTGCATTGGACTGTGAACCGATCTGTGTAGGATAGCTGGGAGGCTTTGAAGCGGTGGCGCTAGCCATCGTGGAGCCGTCAGTGAAATACCAGCCTGATCTGTTCGCGGCTCTAACCTAGGCTCGTCAACCGGGCCGGGGACCGTGCATGGTAGGCAGTTTGACTGGGGCGGTCTCCTCCCAAAGAGTAACGGAGGAGTACGAAGGTACGCTTAGCACGGTCGGAAATCGTGCCTCAATGTGCATTGGCACAAGCGTGCTTGACTGCGAGACTGACAAGTCGAGCAGGTGCGAAAGCAGGTCAAAG
>VBBY01000078.1 GCA_005881595.1 Betaproteobacteria bacterium
CACGTCGGGACGCGTGTAGAGATTGCCCGACTGGAAGAAGTGGACGTGCGAATCGATCAGCCCGGGAACTACCCACTTGCCGGTGCCGTCGATTCGCGTCGCTCCCGCCGGCACGGCAGTCGAGCCTGCCGGCCCGATCGACTCGATGCGCCTCCCGGCGATGATCAGCGTGCTATACGGAGCGACCGCGGAGGGAAGATCCTGATCGGGATGAATCACCGTGGCACCGACGATCGCGATGATCGACGTCTCCGCCGCCTGGCACGGAACGCCTGCCAGCATCAGCAGCGCTGCAAGACCGAACCAACGCGCGCGAGTGGGCATTTGCCGCTCCTTCAGGACCGAAATCTACGACGAATCGCCCTGGTGGCGGCGTACAGCCAGTTCTTCAGGGTGAGCGGGCACAAGCATACGAGCATGTCCCCCTCCTGGTGGCCCGGATTGGCGGTGACAAAAAACCGAACGTTGGGGTCGGCCAGCAGCTTTGCATCGACCGCTGCCGTGGCGGGCTTCAATTTCTTCTGGCCAGAGCGCTCGACAATTCCCTGGCCGGGCCGCCAGGCGGTTCCATAGAGATTCTGCGCCAGGTGATCGATCAAGGCAGCTTGCCGCTCCGGCGTCGGCCGATCATATCGCGGCCAGTACTCGACAAAATTCCGCGGCAGCAGCCCGTAGCTCTTGTAGCTGAAGGTGTCGAAGAACCAGTAGATCGGCCTGAACGCGTGTTGAAGCCTGGCGCGGAGATAGAACCGAAGTCCAATGCGCTGTATGAGGTTATGCCGCCGGTAGGGCTCGTCTATGACGACGCTGGAAGTAAAGATGATCGTGGAGGTCTTGGAGCGAAAGTCAGCGCGGTAGACATCGATCGCCGCGATACCCACCAAAACGCCGCTGCGGGTGCGCGCGAGGGCAACCTCTGGGAACGCGCGGAGCTTCGCTTCGTAGTAAGTGCGGTTGGTCTCGACATAAACTTGCGTGAGCTTCCAGATCTCGTCCCACTCCTTCACGGTGAGGACAGCGACGGGAAGTATCTGGATGTCAATGCGCTCCAGCTCCGGCCTCCTTTGATCGCTGGGCGTCACCTGCCATGACGGTAGGTGTCCTCGGCAAAGAACTGACGTGCGCCGCTTGAGCTCACGTTTTCCATGTACGAGGTCCATGTACGGTCCTTAGGGTTCCAAGTGAACGTGTTGATGAAGGAACCATCCGGGGGAGTGAACGTAAACGCTACGCTGTTGTTAAGGAGCTTGCCGCGGCCAATTGCCGAGAACCTCCCTCCAAAGACGTCACACCAATGGGCGATGTACTCCTGAGCTTCATGGTCATAGCCGATCAGGACGATTGCCTCATAGGCCGGGGGTGACGAAACGTCCGTCATGTGCAGCTGGAGGAACTGATGGTTCAACACCCACGCCGCAGAGGCCTTGTTGTGAACGACCTTGCCGCGGATGGTCCGCGTTATGTCCCATTCTCCGGTCAGATTCTCGATGAATGGATCCCTGAAGAACGCGCGGGGGCCATCTTTTGGCTCCTCCGCGACGTACGCCGGAGTAAAGCCTTGGGTGGGGAACATGGCGCCGGTGTAACTCAGATCTTCGGACTCCGCTTCGCCGGTAGCTCGATCAACGAGCTCCGGGTAGACGTCGAACCCTATTCGATAGGTGAGACGGACATATTTCGTCTCACCGGCAGCCAGGTCCAGCACGAGATGCTTTCCCTGCGCCATGGATGTAGAGATCTTGTACTTGGCGGGCGGATAGTCCCTGAAGAACACAGCTTCCATCTGGGCCTTACCGACTACTTGTCCGTTAACCGTGACCTCCGGTTGATATGCCTCGCCGAAGCGGTACGCGCGGTAGAAGTAGATCCTGGCTTGGTCGGAGCTGAGCGGCGGCAATGTGCCTTTGATGCTGCTGAGCTTCGGCGCTGATGCACAGCCGACCAGGAGGAGAGAAGAAAGTAGCGGAGCAACTAGGTTACGAAGTCTCACGACTGAGTCTCCCTGTGTGATGGGCTTCCAGATGCCGAGGGTTTCGGCTGCTGAATAGACGACGTTTTTGGGTTTAGGGCGATAAGCAGCAAAAGTACAACCAACAAAATCGGCACTCCGCCCATGAACGCAAACATAAAGCCCAATGCTTTTGCCGGTATTGGAAGCGTGAGACCGCTATCGATGTGCCACCATACAACGCTCGAAACACCGCAAAACAATCCAAAGCTAACCCATATCGGATACGCTCTAAGCCGAACACGCGGCGCGAGTAAGAGCGCTCGGCCTAGGGCAACCCAACCGAGTAGACCCGCACAATAGAAAAGCCATGCGCTGGGTCTACTGTCCCACCCACTCCAACGCACCGCGTCATAGATGAGACCAAGAAACATTAGAAAGCTCGGTAGGCATGCAACAGCCAGGACCCATGCCAAAGAGACAGCGGCGGTTCTCATATGCAACCTAACGCTCCGGTTCAGGCGCGGCGGCGCGCCAGCGCCGAGGTCGCCCGGAACCAGTTGTTAGGCATCGATCTCATTTCGTTTCTGGACAAGGACTTTTGTCGTTGAATGCCTGCACAGGATTTTGAATCAGTTCCCCGTCCGGCCATTCGGTCGGAAATGTATAGCCAGGGCCTTCGAGAAGTTTTTGCGTTTCCCAAATTTTCTTTCCCGACTTTGAGAGGTAAACCCTGTGTTCGAGCATTGTGCCGTTGTAAGCACCGGCCTTAATGAAAGCAAATCTCAGTTTGCCATTTTCATCAAAGAAGAGTTCTCTTCGAACCATAGAATCTTCAGAACCGCCCGCGTAGTAGTAAATTCGCGGTTTTTCATTTCGATCTATGTAAAGAACCCGGATGTCGTCTTCATATGGCTCGCAACTTGAGGTATCGAATTTACGTTCTTTCTTTTTAAGACTACCCGCATTCTTGGCTGCCACGATCGCGTTATAAAGCGACCTTACCTCTACAATTTCCGGATGGTTTCTCCAATTCTTCTCGGTTATTGGCTCAGCGGCGTAAACGCCGCCAACGAACAACCATAAGCTAAGAGTCACGGGTAGTATTTTCATTGCACTCGCCGCCATGCTATGCGGCAACTGATCACTTGCGGATCCCCTTGGCGGGAAGTGGTAACGAGACCACGTATTCAACGCTGACTCTCACCCAGTTACGCAATGCCTTTATATCGTTCAAGACGGCCTTCGGTAGGACGACGTAATCTTTTTTTATAGGTCCTTTGGGAAAATATCGAAGCGGTTTTGCACCTCGTTCCTTACTCAACGTATTGCGCGACTCCTCGGGCAGTTTGATGGCAAAACCGACAGGGGTTAACGACATACAAATTCTTCCTTTTGCATAAACGGCAGCTCCACTGAAAAAATGTTTGCATTTCAGGCTGTTCTTAATTTTCCCGGAAGCCGCCTTCTCTATTAGCGCGGATAATCGCTCTAGATATTCTTCGGCCACTTGTAAACCTTCTCAGCCGTATAAACGTCGAAACTGGGCAGTACAGGCCCTCTTTTAATGCTTCGGACAGCCCACGGCCACGCCCTCACTCCATCTCTTGATGGCGTCGTAAGTCTCATCCCATGCGAGCGACGGTCCGTAAAAGGTCAATTGGGTTGTGTTCGCCGAAGCCCGGTCGACGTCGACGGCCATCATGTAGAAGCCGCCTTTAGGCATCTTCGGTCCTATGCGTGGGTTTAGCGGGTTGTCTTGCATCGTCAGCTCCGCGTGCGCCTTGTTAACGGTGCGGAACGTCGCGGTGTAGTCGTGGGAGGTAGTCCCGGTGATCAGCCCCGTCCCTGTGCTTCGCGTACCCTCCGTGAGGCGGTAATTCAAGCATTCCTCGGTTTTCGTCTTTAGCAGCTTGGTCGCGTCCTCGAAACGCCGGTTTGCGACGTATGTTTCCACCTTCATGAACGCGGCGCCCTTCGCGAGCGCCGCCTTGAACTCCTCGCGATTCTGCGGCTGGTTCGCGGGTTGTATAGCACAGGACATCAGAACGACCGCAGACAGTGCAAATAGAGGGTACCTCATCGCGTCTCCTCCCTGTCGGAAGCGTCTGGAATTCCCATCGACCTCAAGGTCGTCACTTTCCTGTTTGCCGCGCCGAGCAAAGCGCGCAGCGCTAGCTGGCGATGGTGCACGCACTCAAGAACAGCAACGATCGCGAAAAGCCCAATAATCGCAAAGGGAAATCCGGCGCGCCGGAGAGCAGGGAAAACGTGGTCTGTCCCTGATTTCAGTTCTGTCGCGCGAGGGAGGTGCGCTTTCCCTTGGCCCTGGTCAGGGTCATCGCCGAGGCCGAGCCCTTGCCCTGCCATTCCTTCTCGTCGATCACTTCGCCGAGGAAGTTGAGCTCGATGGTGATGTCGTCCGGGTCCTTGAGGAAGATCTGGAAGAGCTTGGCGTCGGGGAAGCTGCGGAAGTGCATGGCGACCCTGTTCTTCTGGATGCGCTCGCGCACCGCGCCGGGGTTCTGGGCGAGGAAGGCGATGTGATCGACCGAGCCGGAGCCGGTGGTCCCCTTCGGGTGCTTCTTCAGCAGGAACCTGTCGCGGATCCGGTTGGGGTCCTGCGAGGCGAGGTGGACGCAGATCTCGTCGCCGAGCTTGAGCCAGTAGCCGGGGAAGCCGAAGTCCGGGCGCTCGGCGAGCTCCATCCCCAGGACGTTGCAGTAGAAGTCCTTGGTGCGCTCGAGGTTCTTCGCGACGATGAGGTAGTGGTTCAGTCCTGTTACGGGCATTTCTCCTCCTTAAAAGGATAAGGTCCGGCGAAATCACCGATGTACGCAGTATGACTGACCACGCCGACGCCCTTCCTCCAGGCATGCAGCTGGAACGCCGGCGGCTCCATCCTGAAGGCCGACGCGGCGCCGGGGGCGAGGTCGAGCGCCACCTGGTGCGCCGGGCTCGGGCAGGTCGAGGCGATCGTCCCGGCGAAGCGGAACTGGATCGGCCGGTGCAGATGGCCGCACAGCACGCGCTCCACCTGCGGATGGCGCCCGATCACGCGCGCGAGCGCGTCGCTTCCCGACAGGCCGATCCGGTCCATGTGGCCGATGAGCGTGGGGAAGGGCGGGTGGTGCATGATCAGAAGCGTCGGCTTGTCGCGTCTCAAGGAGAGGGTCTTCTCCAGCCAGGCGAGCCGCTCGTCGTCCAGCCGCCCGCCGTCCTCGCCTGGAATGACGGTGTCGATCGCGATGATGCGCAGCGGCCAGTCATCGATAGCGTACTGCACGTAGGGATCCCACTGGCGCAGGTAGGCGTGCTCCGGGAAAGCCGCGCGCAGCGCGCCGCGCTCGTCGTGGTTGCCGGGAATGAAATACACCGGCATGGGAAGCGGGGCGAGCAGCTCGCGAAGATGGGCGTATTCCTCCGCCCGGCCGGAATCGGTGAGATCGCCGGTGGCGAGCACGAGGTCGGGGCGCTGCGGCAGGCGCAGGATTCCCACGACGCAGCGTGCGAGCATCGCGGCGCAGTCCACGACGCCATAGGAAAGCCTGCCCGGCGCCTTGACGTGCAGGTCGCTGATCTGGCAGGCGAGAAGCGAGCCCCTGTTCATAAGTTCACATCGTTGGATTCGCGTATTTTCCGCCGAGCGCGGCCAGCCCGTACGCCGCGCCGGCGACGTCGAAGCTGAACGAGAAGTGCTGGCTCAGCGCCTGCAGGTCGCGCAGGAAGCGCTGCAGGGGGTCGCGGGTGTAGATGGCGTTGGCGCCGTAGCAGGACCACAGAACTTCCACCGCCTCGCGCGCCTGGCGCACGGCGAGGGCGTTCTGCGCGCGGAAGCGCAGCTTGGTCTCCAGGTCCGGCACCTGGTTCCGTTGCGCGAACTCCTGGAACGCCACGGCCGAGCCGCGCATGAGGGCGGTAGCCGAATCGATGAGACAGCGCGCCTCGGCGATCTTGATCTGCACCGCCTGGAAATCGGCGATTTTCGCGCCGGTGTAAGTGCCCAGGCGGGTCCTGAACGAGTTGACCACGTGCTGGAAGGCGCCTTCCGCCGCGCCTAGTGCGGTGGCGGACAGCGGATGCCCGGCGGAGGCGACGATGGGCACTCTGAACAGCGGCCCGCTGTTGAGCTTCGCCCCCGGGTGCTCGAGTCCGCCGCGGCAGCGCGCAAGCGCGAGCGCGCGCCGCTCCGGAACGAAGATCTCCTTCACCTCGATGTCCTTGCTGCCGGTGCCGACCATGCCCATCGCGTACCAGGTGTCGATGATCCGGTAGTCGCTCTTCGGCACTATGCAGAGGCGCCAATCCACTGGGGTCTTGCCGTCGTCGCCGTAGACCGTGACCGCGAGCATGTTCCAGTCGCAGTTGTCCACGCCGGAGGAGAACGGCCACCGCCCACTGACGATAAAGCCGTCTTTTGTAATCCGACCACGTCCCGCGGCAAGCGCGATCGAGGAGGCGATGAGCGCATCCGGGTTGGCGTCCCACACCTCGTGCTGCGTCTCGGGCTCGTAGTAGCCGAGGATCCAGTGGTGGCAGCCGAGGTTGCCGACGTTCCAGGCGGTGGAGGGGCAGCCGCGCGCGAGCTCGGCCACGATATCGACGATTGCCTGGAACGGCAGCTCCATGCCGCCGAAGCGCCTGGGCTGGTGGAAGCGGAACAGGCCCGCCTCGTGCAGCAGCTTCTCGTTCTCGGGCAGCAGCACGCGCGCGTCCTCGCACTTCTGCGCGCGCTCGAAGAGCGTCGGCACGCACTCGCGCGCGCGGCGCATCGCCTCTTCGTAGCTGACGCCGGCGAAGCTCACTTCAGGAAGAGCTCCACGTCGCGCAGAGGCGGCTCCTCCGCCACCGCGATCTCGTTCTCGATCGCCAGGCCGCATCCCGGGCAGCAGAACTGGCGGAACCGCGGCTGCGGATCGATGAAGCGCTTCGGGTCGCCGACGATCGGGTTCGATGCCTCGATCGGCAGGTCCTTGCGCACGCAGCCCAGCTTGTAATTGTCTTTTATCGAACCTAAATCCGCGGCGCATTTCGCGCATGCGTAGCGCTCGCCGCGCACCGCGAGGTTCTCCGTGGCGAGCAAGCGTATAGAGCCGTCGAGCTTCCTGCTCCGCGTCTTCGAGTTGTGGAGCCGCAGGCGCCGGATGCGGTTGCGCTCGCGCTCGGTCGCCTCCGCGTCTCCGATCACCACCCCGTAGATTGCTTTCGCCGCCGCGGCGGAGACGTCGCCGTTCTCGACGTCGGCGGCGACCTTCGCCGGGTCGCGCTCGAGCGGATCGCCGAAGCCGCCCGCCGCGGACCACAGCACCGCATACACGTCGGATGGGTTCTGAATGAAGTCCTGCTGTCTTAGCTGTAACGTCTCTTCGACACCATGAAGTTCAGAGATGTCCTTGACCAGCTCGGACGCCTTCATTTTTTCGAAGATATTTGATTGTTTTAAAAACCGGTAGCGGTTCACCGCCCCCGGGTAGCCGCCCATCATGCCGCTCGAGGTCGGGATCGCGTTGCCCGAGGACAGCGTGTCGTGGACGATGCTGTCGGTGCCGTGGGGAATGAAGCAGGATTCCGCCGACAGGCCGCCGCGATACTTGCCCGCGCCGCCGGAGTCGGTGATTTCCTTTCTATATAAAAATAGGACGGGGAAGCTCTGCTCCGTGTGCTCGACATTCGGCAGCTTGCAGATCGGCGTGCGCGCCTGGCCGCCGGTCGAGATGCCGTCGGCGTGCGAGAACGCGCCGATCGCGCCGCCGATCGGATCGACCAGCAGGTAGCCGTAGCGCTCGCCCCACTGGTCGATGCCGCGGAAGATGGTCGCCGGCCACTGGCTGGTGCCGCCGATGCACATCAGGTCGCGCCGCAGCTCCGGGTCGGGGTAGATCATCTTCGAGAGCACGTTGTAGGCCGGGTAGAGCGAGATCTCCATGCACTGCACCGGCGCGGTCGACACGGAGGCCGGGAAGTCCGCGCAGTTGAGGGTGCCGGGCGTGGGGTTGAACTCGACGTGACGCAGTGCGCCGCCGACCGCGTAATACTGCTCCCAGCACATCAGCTCGTTCAGCGCCACCATGATGGCGCCGCGCCAGCCGGAGTAGGTGGCGTTGATGCCTCCAGCCTGGGGGTCGGTGCCCTCGTTTTCAAACACGAGTTTGTTTTTATTTTTATAGAGGCTCAAGACTACGCGGTGCACGCTGCGATCGCCAGGCCTGCAGCACTCCACGTAAGTGCGATCGCGCCAGATGCCGTCCGGCAACCGGGATAATTTTTTCAGAAAGGCGCGTTCGCCGTCATCGATGATCTTCCTCATCACCCCCTTCACCGTTTCCGCGCTGTAGCGGGAGATGAGCGAAAGGATCCGGTCGCGCGCGGTCATGTTGCCTGCGAGCTGGGCGCGGAAGTCGAGCGCCACGGCACTCGGCTTTCTTGAGCTTCGTAAGTAAATTTCCTCGATATCGCGGCGGATCTCGTTGCCTTCGACGATCTTCACCGGCGGAATCAGGATGCCCTCGTCGAAGGCGTCGCGTGCCGACGGGCAGAAGCTCCCCGGGGTGATGCCGCCGATGTCGTACTGGTGCAGGCAGTTGGTGACCCAGCAGAACAGCTCGCCCCTCCAGAACACCGGGCACAGCAGCATCACGTCCATCTGGTGCGCGGCGCCGACCCAGGGGTCGTTGGCGAGGAACATGTCGCCGTCGCGGATGCCCGGGTTGTCGCTGCGGTTCTCCAGCGTCCACTTGACCTGCGTGTCGGTGACGCCTGACATGTATTGCATGTACGGGCCGAAATAAACGAACTCCGCGTCCTGCGTCAGGATCGAGGGATTGAGATCGAGCGCGTACATCGCCACCGGCGAGCCCGACAGCCGCTGGATGGTGGCGCCGTGCTCCTCGTTCACGTTCCACAGCGCGTGCCGCACTACTTCGAAGGTGACCGGGTCGAGGTCCTTTTTCGCCTTCTTGTGGAGTTTCAGCTTGGGCGAAATCGACAGCGTCTTCGGCGGCACATAACCGGAACGCCTGCCGTCGAACACGACGCCAGTGAGCTCGCTCAGCTTTTTGAGCGGTGCGTTCACCTGAAGCCGATCTCGAAGTTGCCGAGGGCGTCGAGCCGCAGCGTGGTTCCGGGATGCACCACGACCGTGGTATCCGCGGTCTCGACGATCGCCGGCCCCGTGACCTGATTTCCGCTGATCAATTTCTCTCCATCGAACACTGGTGTTGCGCGGTGCTTCCTCAGGTCGGGCCAGTAGATGTCGCGTCTTTTGCGTATCGCAGACTTGGCCATGGTTTTTGAGGATCTTTTCGAAAAAACCAGTTTCGGCCGCGGCGTTAGCGCGCGCGCCCTCAAGCGGGAAACGACGAACTCGAGCTGCGCGCCGGCCAGCGCCGAGCCTCGCCCATATAGCTGCTCGTAGCGTTCTACGAACATCTTTCTCAGTTTCAGCTCGAAGTCGGCAGGCAGCCTGGACCACGGCAATAGAACTTCGACTTCATTGATCTGCCCCTTATGGCGTACATCGAGCGAAAATTCGAAGCGCTGCCGGCCGGCGGCAATCCCTTCGTCCGCCATGCGCTTTCTGGCCTGGTCTTGCAAAGCATCCAGAACCTTGTTGATTCTGTCTGCGCCGACCGGCGTGGGCATGATCTCGGTGTGCTCGAAGATATGCAGCACGTCGGCCGCCGCGGCGCCGAAGGCGCACCACGTGGATGCCGCTTTTCTTTGAGGAATAACTACTTTTCGGACACCCAGTTCCCGCGCGAAGACGCCGGCGTGCGCTGGCCCCGCGCCGCCGAAGGCGAACAGCACGAAATCGCGCGGATCGAAGCCTTTTTCCACCGTCACCTTGCGGATCACGTCGGCCATCTGCAGCTCGACGATGCGGCAGATCCCGGCGGCGCATTCCATCGCATCCATATTTATTTTTTTACCGAGGTCTTGAATTGCCTTCGCGGCCGAGGAAAAGTCCAACTTCATCTTGCCGCCGGCGAAGTTGTCTGGGTCGAGGTAGCCGAGGACCAGCTCGGCATCGGTGACTGTCGGCACGCTGCCGCCGCGGCCGTAGCACACCGGCCCAGGGAAAGCGCCGGCGCTGTCGGGGCCGACGGTCATGGTGCGCGTCTCGGGCTTGACGCGCACCAGGCTGCCGCCGCCCGCGCCGATCGCCTGCAGGTCGACCTTGGGCAGGAAGTACTCGTATTGGTCGGTGTTGCTGACGAACGAGTAGGCCGGCTTGCCGTCGTGGATGATCGAGACGTCGAACGAGGTGCCGCCCATGTCGGTGGTGATGACGTTTTTCTCGCCCATCGCGGCGCCAAGGAACATCGACGCGGTGACGCCGGACACCGGGCCGGAGTCGAGCGTGAGCAGGGGGGCTTCGCCGGCGCGGCCGACCGGCACCGTGCCGCCGCCGCACTGCGTGATCTGCAGGCCGTGCCGGTAGCCGAGGTCCTTCAAGCTGAAATCCAGCTTCTGCAGATAGCCCGACATGACCGGGCCGAGGTAGGCGTTGAGGGCAGTGGCCGTGACGCGCTCGTACTCGCCCCACTTCGGCGCGATGTCGACCGAGCAGGTGACGAAAACGTCTTTCGAGATGTTCTCGACCAGGCTCCTTACTCTTTGCTCGTGCGCGGGGTTCCTGAACGACCAGAGAAAGCAGATGGCGATCGCCTGCACGCCCTCGGCGAGCAGGCTGCGGATCGCCGCCTCGGCCTCTGTTTCATTCAGCGAAACGACGATTTCGCCGAAGCAATCCACCCGCTCGGAGACGCCGCGGATCAGGCGCTTCGGGACGATCGGCGCGGGCTTCGAGGTCTCGGGGAAATGCACCACCTTGCGGATGTCGCGGCCGCCGTAGCCGCGCGAGCCGCGCATGATGTGGATCGCGTCCTCGTGCCCCTTGGTGGTGATGAGCCCGACCTTCGCGCCGCGCTTCTGGATGATGGTGTTGGTGCCGACCGTGGTGCCGTGCGACAGGAACGCGATGTCGCGGCAGAACCTGTCCAGCGAAACGCCGAGCGCCTGCGCGCCGGCGCCGAGGGCGTCGAGCATGCCGCGCGAGAAGTCCGGCGGCGTCGAGGGAACCTTGGTGGTCAGCAGCTTGCCCGCGCGGTCGACGATGGCGCAGTCCGTGAACGTTCCGCCGATGTCGATGCCGACGAGGTAGCTCATTACGCTATATTAGCCAGCGAGGCCGCACCCTTGACAACCCCGGGGGACGCGCCTAGCCTCGTCCTCCCCAGTTGCGGCACCTCGACGAGGAGAAGGCGATGATGCGGAACTGGTTCCATTTCATATCTCTCGCAGCGGTGATGTTCTTCGGCCTGGAGAGCGTAGCGGCTGCCGATACGTTCAGGATTCGCCTGACCGGCGCGCGCTGCGCCGATGATCCCGCCTGCCACAACCGCTTCCACCCCGCAATCAAGCCGGTGATCACCGTCAAGCCGGGTGACACCGTCATCATGGAGACGCGCGACGCCTTCGACGGGCAGATCACGCCGACCTCCACCGCGGCCGACGCGATCCCGACCTTTCTCGGCGGCTCGCTGAACCTCAACCAGGTCCACCCGCTGACCGGACCGGTCGCGGTCCAGGGGGCCGAGCCGGGCGATCTTCTCGTGGTGCACATCGTCGACATCATCCCGGCAGACTTCGCCTATACGATCAACGTTCCGGGCTTTGGCTTCCTCAGGAGCGAAGTTCCCGGGCCGGCGATTCTGCACTGGGACATCGTAGGAGACGTCGCCACTTCGCGCGACCTGCCCGGGGTCCGCATCCACGCCGAGCCCTCGATGGGAACCACCGGGATCGCCTTGTCCGTCGCCAAGACCGAGGAGGTCTACCAGCGCGAGCACGAGCTTGCCGGGCGTGGCGGGTTCGTATTGGAGCCGCTCGAAAACGACGCGGTGCCGGCAAGCCTGTGCGGGCACGGCGGGGCGTTCGCGAGCCGATGCTTGCGCACCATCCCGACGCGCGAGAACGCGGGGAACATCGACGTCAAGCAGCTGACCAAAGGCGGCAGGCTTCTGATTCCGGTATTCGTGCCCGGGGCGCTGTTCTCGGCGGGCGATGCCCATTTCGCTCAGGGCGACGGCGAGATCGCCGGCACCACGATGGAGATGAATGTCACCCTGGTCGCCAAGTTTTCGCTTCGCAAGGGCGAGGCGAGGCGTCTGGGCATCACCACTTTCCAGTTTGAGCGCGACGACTTCTTCGCCCCGCCGGAGCGGGCAGTGCCGAAGCGCTTCTTTGCCACCACGGGCATTTCGGTGGATCGGAACACTGGAAAAAACGAGAGCGAGGACTTGACGCTCTCGGCCAGGAATGCGGCGCTCAACATGATCGATCACCTGGTTCGCACCCGGGGGCTGACGCGCCAGCAAGCCTACATGCTCTCCAGCACCGCGGTTGACCTCCACATCAACCAGCTGGTGGATGTGCCGAACTTCCTGGTGTCGGCGTTTCTTCACCTCGATGTCTTCCAGGACGATTAAGAAGTAGAACCGGCGGCTGGCCGAGGTTCGAGATGAACCGGCGCGAGTTCCTCGCAACGGCGTCCGGCGTTGCCGCGGCAGGCTGCGTTCAGCGCGTCTGCCTGGCTCACCTGGGCGCTCACGAGGGACGTTTCGCCACCGGCGGCCTGACCCTCATCAGCGGCTACTGCGCTGAAGGCCACCATCTGGTGGGCCAGGCCGTAGTCGACCTCATTTCGCGGCATGTCTCCACGGCCAGGAGGTCGCAGCTCACGGTCATCGCCAGCTCCGCGGACACTCTCCGCCTGCTGCGCGCCGGCTACACCGACACCCCCTACGGCCGGTTCAGCGTGGATCTCGCCCTGGTGGAGGGTGACGAGGCCTATGCGGCATTGAAAGGGACCGCCTCGCAGGACGGGCTGCGGCTGCTGACCTTGCTTCCGGCGCAGTATCTGCACATTGTGACGCTTGGCGAGAGTCCCATCCGGAGCATCCTGGAGCTCAAGGGAAAGCCGGTCTCGGTCGGCCCGGCCCGCAGCAGATCCGAAAAGCTGACGCTGCGACTCCTGGAGGCGCTCGACCCGTCCGTCGCAACGTCCTTGCAGCGGGCAGCGCTCGGCTTGTCCGAGTCGATGTGGGCGCTGGCGGAGAAAAAAATCGACGCCCTTGCGTGGCACGGGCCTGTTTCTCCGGCGCTGTTTGAGCACCTCGCCGGACTCCTCAAGATCCGGATTACGTTGCTATCGTACGAAGAGGGGGTTGCAAAGCTGCGGGAGAAGTACGGAACCGCCTACTCTCCGGCGCTGATTCGGCAGGGCGCCTATGCATGGCTCGAGAAAGAGGTCCGCGTGGCGGGCACCCAGAATCTACTCATCAGCCGGTTGGATCTCCCGGTTCAGCTGGCTTATGAGATCGTAAAGGCGCTCGACTCTCATCGCGATGCTTTCGCCGGTGGAGATCGCCGGCTGAGCGATATCAGCGCTGCAGCGCAGACCTACATGCCCTTTCCTGCGCATCCCGGCGCCCTGAAATTCCGCAACGAGATGTAGGCTTAGCGTCCGCTTCGTTCGGCAGCATCGAGCGCGGTCCGCGCGCCTTCGGCGTCGCCGCGCGCGGTGCGCGCCTCGGCGATGAGCCGCCAGTTCTCCGCGCGCAACGCGTTGTCGCTCCCCGCCCACGAGTTGGAGCGCGCAGCGACGCTCTCGGCCTGAGCATATTGCCCCTGCTTCAGCCGCACGCGCGCCAGCTCGTGCCACAGGCGCGGGTTGCGCGGCTCGATGCGCAGCGCCCGCTCCAGAGTTGCCGCGGCATTGGCAAGCCGGCCCGCCGCCGCGTCGGCGCGCGCGGTGTCCATGAGCCCCGCGATGGCCACGTTTTCCGTGCGCGCTGCTGGCGCAGGTGCAGGTCCAGGTACAGGTACAGGTACAGCCTCGGGTATCTGGACGGGGGGCAGATCGGGTTCCGGCGCCGGCGTTGGCGCTGGTCCGGGTGCGGTAGCGCAGCCGGCGAGAACTGCTGAAACGATGATGACGTATTTCATTTGCCGAACAAGCGATCGAGCCAGCTCTTCGCGCGCTCGACGGTGGCATCGACCGCTTCGACCGCGGCGTCGAGAGGGCCGGAGCAGGGCGCGCGCTCTTCGGGCGCAGAGCCCTGCACGAAGGGCAGCTCGCGCGCGCCCTCGCAGCTCATGCTGCCGCGCAATCCGGTTTGCGGGTCGATCCAGACCAGCTCGATGCGCTCCGGCTTGGCGAGCGCGAGCGGCTCCGGGGCGAGCGCGGCCATCATCTCGCCCCAGACGGGCACGGCGGCGCCCGCCCCGGTCAGGCGCGCCGCGCGGTTGTCGTCGTAGCCGATCCACACGACGCCGAGCCGGTCGCCCGTGAATCCGGCAAACCAGGCGTCGCGCTGCTCGTCGGTGGTGCCGGTCTTTCCGGCGACCGCGAGCTCGGGCGGCAGGAAATTCTTCAGCCCCTGCGCCGTGCCCTCGCGCACGACGTCCTGCATGGCCGCGGTCAGGAGGTACATCGGCTCGGGCGCGAATGCCTGCTCGACCGCGAGCGGATAGCGCTGCAGCGGCCGGCCTTCCTGCGTGGTGACTTCGCGGATCGAGCGCAATGGCGCGCGCCAGCCGCCGCTCGCGATCGTCTGGTACATCTGCGCGACCTCGAAGGGACTCAGGTCGGTCGCGCCGAGCAGGGCCGAGGCGAACGGCTGCACCTCGCGCTCGACGCCGAGCCGGCGCACGTTGGCGAGCACGCGCTCGATGCCGAGCTCGGTGCCCAGGCGCGCGGTGGCGACGTTGTAGGACTGCGCCAGCGCCACCCGCAGCGGTACCGCGCCGTGGAACTTCCTGTCGTAATTCGCCGGCTCCCAGTCCGGAGCGCCGCGGCTTTTCCAGACGAAGGGGCCGTCGTCGATCGGCGTGAGCAGCGTATAGCGCGACGGCTCGCTCAGCGCGGTGAGATAGATGGCGGGCTTGAGCAGCGATCCCACCGGGCGCGCGGCGTCGATCGCGCGGTTGTAGCCCTGGTAGCGCACATCGCGGCCGCCGACCAGCGCCTGCACCTCGCCGCTCTGGGGGTCGGTGACCACGACTGCCCCTTCTAGCCCCGGCTCGCCGAAGCGGTGCTCCTTGTCGAACTGGGCCAGGCGCCGAATCAGGGCGCTTTCGGCCGCGCGTTGCACGCGCGGGTCCAGCGTGGTGAAGATGCGCAAGCCCTCCGAGCGCAGATCGGCCTCGTCGTAGTCGCGGCGCATCTGACGGTGCACGAGCCGCAGGAAGGCCGGGTAGGGCGAGGTGCCCATCGCCGGCTTGCGGGTCACCCCCAGCTCCGTGGCGCGCGCGGCCGCGTACTGCTCCAGCGTGATCGAGCCGTGCTCCCGCGTCTCGCGCAGGACGAGATTGCGGCGCTCGAGCGC
>VBBY01000027.1 GCA_005881595.1 Betaproteobacteria bacterium
TAGCCGTCGTTCGGCGCCCTGGCGATCGCCTCCATCGCCACCCCGCCCGCGTTGCCTGGCCGGTACTCGAAGACGAGCGGCTGACCGAGCAGCGGCTCGAGCGCCCGGGCCAGCGGCCGTGCGCCCGCTTCCGCCGAACCGCCCGCCGTGTAGCCGATCATCAGGCGGATCGGCTTGCTCGGATAAGCCTGGGCGTGCGCCGTGGATAGCGAAGTCGCCAACAAGGCCGCCGCGGCTGCGAATCGAAGCATGGTTGCAGTTCCTTGATGAGAGCTTGCGGCCGTCATATTAGGATTAGATTTTCATCAGAGGGAGGAAACCATGAACTTCTCGTCGGTGGTCAAAGCCGCGCTCGCGGCGGCCGTCTTGTTGTCGAGCGCTCAGTCAGCGCTTGCCCAAGGCAAAACCAAGCTGCTCTGGCTCGGCCAGGCGAGCTGGCGCATCGAATCGCCGGGCGGCAAGGTGATCGTGATCGATCCCTGGCTCACCCAGGGGCCGAAGGCGCCGGCGCAGTACAAGGATCTTGCCGCGCTCGGCAAGGTCGACCTCCTGCTGGTGACCCATGCGCACGTCGACCACATCGGCGACGCGCCGGCCATCGCGAAGATGTACAACACCGTGCTGTACGGCCCGGCGGACATGGTCACGCCGCTCATCTTCCTCGGCATGATTCCGGCGAACCTCGGGCATCGCTTCAACAAGTCGGGCAGCGTGACGCCGCTTCCCGGCATCAAGGTCACCGCGGTCAAGGCCGAGCACTCCTCGCTCCTCGTCTGGAACAATCCGGCCACCGGGAAGAACGAGGCGCACCCCGCCGGCGAAGCCATGGGCTACATCATCCAGATGGAGAACGGCTTCAAGCTCTGGCACATGGGCGACACCGGCCTCTTTCCCGACATGCAGTTCATCGCCGAGCACTACAAACCCGACCTCGTTCTGATGCCGATCGGCGGCAACTTCACGATGGACCCGCTCGATGCGGCCTATGCGGCGCGCACCTGGGTGAAGCCGAAGAACGTCATCCCGATGCACTACGGCGCGAACCCGCTCACCAACGGCAAGCCCGAGGACTTCGTGAACGCGATGAAAGGCAGCTCGAGCAAGGTCAGTGTGATGACCGAGGGGCAGACGGTCGAGTTCTAGGTTGCCCTATGAGTAACGTACCGGCATCCGCACGTGAGGGTCAGATCGATGGCCTGCTTTTGAAGCTCCCGGGCGTGACCACTAGGACGATCAACGGCCTCCACGGGTACTTCGTAAACGACAGGATGTTCGCCTGCATAAGCGGGGACGGCGTCGGGCTGCGGCTGCCGGTGGCGACCGCCAGGGAGCTGCAGTTCTCCCGCGATAACGTCGTCGCGTTTCAGCCCAAGGGGCTGCCGAGCACGAAAGAGTGGATCCAGATCAACCGCGCCGAGGCGGCCGAGTACGCAAAGGATCTCGAGCTCTTTGCCGCCGCGATCGAATTCGTAAAGGCGGCGCGCTAGGTCCGCTTAGCGCCAAAGGCCGGCCAGGGCGAAGAAGAGCATGCTGACGCCCATGCAGCCGTAGCCGGCGTAGTTGAGGACGCGGGCCGACTTCTCGGAGATGCGGCCGCGCGTCTGCAGGAATGAAGCCACGGAAGACAACGCGGCGCCCAGGATGGCGAGCGCGACGACGGCCGGGCGGGTGAGGAGGAATTCCATCAAGCGCGGCTCGCGCGCTTGAGGTAGGCCTCGACGAAATCGGCCGCGGCCTTGGAGCCGCGCGAGAAGGAGCGCATCGCCTCGGCGTGCAGGATCGAGAGCGCCTGCTTCTTGATGTCATTGGCGCGGTCGCTCTCGACGAGATCCGAGAGCTTGCGCGGGCGCGGCAGGTCGACGTCGATGACTGCGCGCACCTGGGTGGGGATGTTGGACATCACCAGCACGCGGTCGGCGAGGAACACCGCCTCGTCGATGTCGGTGGTGACGAAGAAGTTGGTGCGGCGGTTCTCCTCGTAGAGGCGGGAGTAGTACTCCCACATCAGCTCCTTGGTCATCGCGTCGAGGCCGCGGAACGGCTCGTCGAGGATCATCACCTTGGGGTTGTTGATCATGGCGCGCGCCAGCTCGGCGCGGCGCTGCATGCCGCCGGAGAGCTGGCCGGGATACTTGTCGCGGAAGTCCTGCAGCCCGACCTTCACCAGCAGGAACTCCCCGAATTCGAGGGCTTCCTTCGTCAGCTGGCCGCGCGCGCGCGGCCCGTAGAGGATGTTGTCCCAGGTGGTCATCCAGGGAAACAGCGCAGTCTCCTGGAACAGCACCAGGCGGTCGCGGTCCGGACCGGTGATCGGCGCGCCGTCCAGCGTGACCGTGCCTGCGCTCGGCTGCTCGAAGCCGGCGAGCAGGCGGATGAGCGTACTCTTGCCGCAGCCCGACGGCCCCACCATGACGGTCAGCTTCGCGCGCTCGATCGTGAACGAGCAGTCATGGACGACCTCCTTGCGGAAATGGATCGCGCCGTAGGACTTGCTCACGCCCTGGACGGCGAGCTCGCCGGGAATCACCTTGGGAGTTATCTTGCTTTCAGCCATGGCGTGGCGTAGCGGCCGCCCCAGCGCAGCAGCTCGCTCGAGACAAAGCCGGCGATGCCGATCGAGATCATGCCGACCACGATCTGCTCGTACGAGCCGCCGACGTAGGAGAGCCAGATGAAGAACCCCAGCCCGCCGCCCCTCGTTCCGCCGATCTGGCTGCCGCCGCCGGAGATCATCTCGGCGGCCACCACGACCTCCCAGGTAATGCCCATGCCGACCGCGGAGCCGACCACGATCGAGGGCAGCGTCCCCGGGAGGATGACGCGCCGGAAGATGTCCCAGCGCGACGAGCCCATCGAGCGGGCGGCCTGGAAGTAACGCACGTCGATCGAGCGCGCGCCGCCGAGCACATTGATGACGATGGTGTAGAAGGCGCCAAGGAAGGTGATGAAAGCGATCGCCGTTTCCTGCGTCGGCCAGAAGATGATCGAGGCCGGCACCCAGGCGAGCGGCGGGATCGGACGCAGCACCTCGAACACCGGGAAGCCGATGCCGTGGGCGACGCGGCTCATCGCGAGCGACAGCCCGAACGGGATTCCGATGAGCATGGCGGCGATGAATCCGCTCATGACGCGGAAGAAGCTCATGTACCAGCTCTGCCAGTAGCTCGCGTCGACGAACACTGCAGTCCAGGAGTCGAGCACCGCCGAAGGTGCGGGCACCGCGCCGATCCAGGGCAGATAGTCCTTCTTGAATCCCATCGCGCCGAGGAATTCCTTGAACGGCGCGAAGAACTCCGGCGCCATCCACTGCTTGGAGCGCGCGCCGATCTCCCAGAGGACCAGGAACACCGCGATCGAGACCACGCCGCGCCAGAGCGCGGGGTTCGAGAGCATTTTCTTCAAAGCCTTATCCCTCCTTTTCCCCGGCCTGGAAGGCCTTCCAGGCTTCCTCGTGCACGGCGTCGTTCGTCTCCTCGATCAGCTCGCGGAAGCGCTTCGAGGTGAGCGCGCTGTAGTCGCGCGGGTGGGGGATGTCGACGTTCAGGATCTTCTTCGGCTTGCACGGCCGCGTGGTCATGATGGCGACGCGGTGGCCGAGGAAGATGGCCTCCTCCAGGTCGTGGGTGATGAAGAAGATCGTCACCTTGTTCTTGTAGTAGATCTCGAGCAGCGCCTCGTGCATCACGCTCTTGGTGAGCGAGTCGAGCGCGCGGTAGGGCTCGTCAAGCAGCAGCGCCTTGGGGTCGTTCATCAGCGCGCGCACGATCTCGACGCGCCGCCGCATTCCCGAGGACACCTCGCCGGGGTAGTTGTGCTCGACGCCGGAAAGCCCGGCGTCGGCGAGCATCGCGCGTCCCTTGTCGATTGCTTCCTTGCGTGCGAGCTTGCCCTGCATCACCGGCCCGAAGATGACGTTGTCGAGGTTGGTTTTCCAGGGAAACAGCGCCCCGTTCTGGAACACCACGATCCGGTCGGGACCGGGCGTCGACCTGGGCTTCTCGGGCGAGCAGAGCACCTCGCCGTCCATGATGATGCGCCCCGAGGTGATCTCGTGAAAGCCGGCGACGGCGTTGAGCAGCGTTGTCTTGCCGCAGCCCGAGGGCCCGACGATCATGCAGATCTCGCCCGGCTCGATCGCCAGCGTGCAATGGTCGACCGCCATCACCGCCGCGCCCTGCGGGTCGTACACCTTCACCACGTCCTCGATGACGATATGTCCCCGGGTCATCGCTCGGCCAGGGCAAGCTCGCGCACGCGCCATTCCATCAGGTAGTCGCCGGCGATCCGCACCAGCGCGCTGGTGACGTAGCCGACGATGCCAAGCGTCACCATTCCGATCACGATGGTCGGGTAGCGCACCATGACGTAGGAAGTCCAGATGACGTAGCCGAGGCCGTATTGCCCGGAGACCATTTCCGCCGCCACCAGCGAGAACCAGGACACGCCGATCGAAATCTGCAGCCCGGTGAAGATGAAAGGCAGCGCGCCCGGGATGATCACGTGCCGGAACACCTGCCACCGGTCGGCGCCCAGGCAGTTGGCTGCCCGGACGTAGGACTCGTCGATCGACTCGACGCCGAGCATGGTGTTGAGCGCGGTGGCGAAGAACGAGGCGAGGAACGCGAGATAGACCACCGCCGACTCGGTGGCGATGAACATGACGATGGCGAGCGGCACCCAGGCGAGGATCGGAATCGGCCGCAGCGTCTCGAATACCGGGAACACATATTCCTTGAAGCTGCGCGACCAGCCGAGCAGCAGGCCGACCGGCACGCCGAGCACGGTGGCGAGGAAGAACCCCTGCGCCACCCGCCAGACCGACATCGCGATGTGCTGGTAGTACTCCGCGATATAGAGCGAAAGGCCGTAGGTCGGCGAAGGCGACAGCCACTCCCTGACCACGTTGGTCAGGCCGGGCATCTCGCGAAAGCGCGGCAGCTTCCAGACTTCGACCGCGAGGTACCAGAACCCCAGGAACAGCGCGAAGCCGACGAGCATCAGGTACGGGCGCGGACTCCTCAGCCACAGCGACAGGCGATACAGCGTCAGGCTGAGGCTCGACATCTCCTCGGTCAGCGGCCCGGACAGGCGCCGCACCTGGGCGAGCAGCGCCGGCAGCGTGAACTCGCGCTGGATCATGCTAGCGAAACGCTCCATCACATGGCCGCCCTCGAGCGGCTCGGACTCGAGCAGCCCGACCAGCGCCTCGGTATCGATGCGCAGCACCTCGGTCGGCTCGATCGCGGTGACGGTGGCCAGCCGCTGCGTCTGGCCGAGGAGCAGGCCCGCCCAGCCGAACACGCCGCCGCGCGTCACGCGCCTGAGGGCCTCGCGCGCGCCGACCTCGGGCTTGAAGACATGCTCGGCGCGGCCGGACAGCACCACGAAGATGTCGTCGGCCGCATCGTCGGCGCTGTAGATGCGCGCGCCCGCGGCATAGCGGGCGCGCCGCGCGATCCCCGCGATGCGCGCGAGCAACGCCTCGGATGCGTCGCCGAAGGGCGTCGTCTCGCGCAGGACCGCGATCGCCTCGTCCGCGGCTCCGAGCCTCAGCGCGGCGTCCATCAGTTTCTGGGCGCCTGCGAGGCCGGGAGCGCCTTCACCTCGGCGATCGGCGCCTTGAGGCCGCGCTCCCTGAGGATGTCCTCGGTCCACTTCGAGTCGATCGCCTCGGGCCGCACCTTGTCGACGTTGATGCTCTTGATGGAATGCAGGAAGGCGGCCGCGCGGCTGATCAGCTCGCGCGCCTCGGGCGTGAAGGTATAGTGCATGATGTTGCGGGTGTCGCCGCCGCCGGCCACGTCGGGGTACCTGCCGTAGAGCGAGTTCCACAGCACCTTTTCGGAAAACCCGGTGGTCTGCTCCTTCGCCATCTTGATCACCTCGGGGGCGTTCTTCGGGTCGGCGATGAAGAGCTGCGCGTCGAGCTCAGCCTGCAGCCAGGCCTTCACCACGTCGGGCCGCTGCTTGATCAGGTCGGCGCGCATCCCCAGCAGGCCGCCGTCGTTCTCCTGCACGCTCTTGCCCGTGGCGATCAGCCGCGCGAGGCCATCCCCGACCAAACGCGACGTGGTCGGTTCCCACATCACCGCCGCATCGAGCTTGCCGGCGCGGAAGTTGGAGGTGATGACCTCGATGTTCTGGTTCAGGTATTCCTTGGGCTGGATGCTGAATTTCTTGAAGGTCGCCTGCGCGAAGCGATCGGTGCAGCTTCCCTTCGGCACCGCGACGGTCTTGCCGTCCAGCCAGCGGATCGCTTCCTGGTCGTTTTTGAACTGAGGAGCGTCGTTGCGCACCAGGAAGGCGTTGCACTGGTCCCAGGCCAGTCCGAGCACTGCTACCAGCCGGACGTCGGCCACCTCCGTCTTGGTCGTGGACACGATGCCGGGCATGTCGCCGTAGTAACCGATGTTCTGCTTGCCGGCGAGCATGTTGTTGACGATGATCGCGCCCTGCAGGCCGATCTGGAACTCGACCTCCGAGCCCTTCGGCAGGTACTTCTCGTAGAACTTCTTGCCGCGCATCACCACGCCCGACCACGCCTGCGTGTAGTAAGGCTGGTAGCCCACCACCAGCTTTACCGGCGTGCCGGGCTTGCCGTAGTCGATGTCGGCTGCAAGCGCCGGCACCACCATGCACGTTCCGAAAAGCGCCGCGATCGCCGTTGCCGTGAACCGCCTCCTCCTCATGACTGCCTCCTCTCGGTTGCGCTGCTATTTCGGCATCTTGGAAACTTCCTGCGCCTTGATGATACCCAGCGGGAGCGTTACCCCCGCCGCCTGAGCCACTTTCCGCGCGATCGAGTCGTCGAGCGCGCCGGGCGCCGGCTTGTCCACATCGATCACCTTCGCCTGGTGCAAGTACACGTAGGTTTCGGCGAGCAGCTTGTGCACTCGCTGGTCGAATACGAAAGGCTTCTCGTCGCGGATCGGGCTGCCGCCCGCTGCAGCCGGAATCGCGCCGTAGATCGAGAACCACGCCATCGGAACCGTGATGCCCGCGGTCTGGCTCTTTACGAACTGCGCGACCTTGCTCCAGTTCTTCGGATCGAGGACGTATTGCTGCGCCTCGAGCTCGGTCCTGAGCCATGCTTCGACGATATCGGGCCGCGCTTTGATGAAATCCTCGCGCATTGCGATCGCACCGGCGTCCGAAATGCCGAACGTATGCCCGGTGGCCACGATGCGCGCGAAGCCCTCGCCGACGATGTCGCCGATGCGCGAGACGGAGGGCTCCCACAGCACCGCGGCGTCGATCTTGCCGGCACGCAGATTCGTGGCAATGACCTCGATCGATTGATTGAGGATCGCCGCCGGTTTGATCTTGGTGGTCTCGATGACCAGCCCGAGAAAGCGATGCGCGCAGCTGCCCTGCGGCGTCGCCAGCGTCTTGCCATCGAGCCATCTGACCGCCTCCTGCGGCGAACTGAACTTCGGCGCATCGGCGCGCACCATGATCACGTTGCAGCGCTGGCCCGGCGAAAGGCCGGTATTGGCCACCAGGTCGATCGGGGCGACGCTGCGCTTGGTCGTCGCGACAACCGCCGGCATGTCTCCCAGGTAGCCGATCTGCTGCTTGTTCGCGAGCATCTGGTTGACGATGAGCGAGCCCTGCAGCGCGTTCTGAAACTCGACTTCGCTGCCCGGCGGAAGGTGCTTTTTCCACAACTCCAGTGCCCGGATCACCACCGCTGAGTAAGAGATGGTGTCGTAGGGCTGATAGCCCACGACCAGCTTGACCGGCTCGGCCGCCGCCGCGGTGCCTGCGGCCAGTGCAGCCAGCAGGATGAGGCCTGTTTTCAGCTTCATTATTTCGCTCCCGATGATGCTAGGTAACGCGCGATCAGCGCCGCCAGCCGGCGCATGACTGTCAATCCCGCCGCGGGATCGCCCTCGAGCACGCGCAGCGCCGCCTTGCCGTTGATGCGCAGCAGCGCCGACTCCTCCAGGCAGCGCGCGCTCGCGATGCGCGCCGGGTAGCCGTCGAGCAGCGCCGCCCAGCCGAACACTTCGCCCTTCTTCAGCATGAAGCCGCCCGGTGCGGTGCGCTCGCCGCGGCCGATGAGAAACTCGACGCGGCCCGACTCGAGCACGAAGAAATCCTCGGCCTGGTCGCCGGGGCGGTACAGCACCGCGCCCGCCTCGTGGCTCTCGCGGCGCGCCAGCGCGGCAAGCTTCTCCAGAATGGATTGATCCAGACCATTGAAAAGCTCGCCCATGCCGAGCGCGCTGTCGTCGCCGCCGAGATAGAGCGAATCGCCTTCGACCGTGACCGGATAGCGCTGCAAAGGGGCCTCGGCGATGCCGAGCGGAGCGCCGGTGCGCACATCCCACTGCCAGAGATGCATGTGGCAGGTGAGCACCGAGCCGTCGAACAGGCCCTCGCAAAGCGGTACCTCCTGGTGCGGGCAGATCGCCTGGAAGCCGAAGAACTCGCCGCCGGAGTTGGCGACTACCAGCTTGAGGCCGCCCTCGAGCTCGCACTCCTTGAGCCCGTTCTCGGGGATCTCGACCACACGGCAGACAAGGCGCTTTCCCATGGCGGCTAGCTGAACTTGTCGTAGCGGATGTTATCGGTGGTGAGCCTCGCCTCGAGCAGCAGCATGCGGATTGCCGCATCCACCGCGGGCGGCGGGCCCGCCACGTAGGCGCGCATGTCGTGGTACTTGCCGGCCATCGTGCGCCTGGCGACCTCGTGCACCAGGCCGCGCGCAAAGCCGAGCTGCGGCCATTCGCTCCTGGCGGACGCCGGCACGTCCTCGTCCGACAAGGCGACCGTGATTTCCAGCCCCTGCGCCCTGAATGCACTCAATTCCCCCAGGAAAAATGCGTCGCGCAGCATGCGTACGCCGAAGAACACCCAGCCGCGGTAGCGATCGAAGTAGCGCTCTCGCGCCGCGCGCGACAGGATCGACATCATTCCGGCGATGCCCGAGCCGCCGGCGATGCACAGCAGGTTCTTGGCAAGCGCCGGATCGAACGTCGCTTTGCCGAGCGGACCGAAGGTGTCGAGGCGCTCGCCTTCGCGGTCGGCGCCGAACAGCCACTCCGAGAAGCCGCCGCCGGGCTTGCGCTTGGCGACGAAATCGAGCTGCCGCCCGCCGCGCTCGAAGTTGCACATCGAGTACGCCCGGTAGCCCGGCAGGGCCGCCGGCGCGAGCAGCACGAACTGCCCGGCGTCGAAGTCGCACGGCTGCTCCAGCTCGACGCCGAACGCCATCACGTCGTGCGCCAGCCTGCGCGGCGCACGCACGATCCCCGGGCAGGCGTCGGGAGTACAGGCCCCCGGCTCCATCGCGTAGACGAACTTCGATACCTCCAGCATCGCCTCGCCCTCGGCGGCGCACTGGCACATCAGGAACTCGCGCTGCTCGGGCTTGACGTGCTTGCGCCCCGGAGCCTCGCGCCAGCCGTCGTGCAGCCGGCCCGAGATCAGCTTGGCCTTGCAGGTACCGCAAGTCCCGGTGGCGCATTCGTACGGCAGTTCGATCCCGGCGCGCAGGCCGGCGTAGAGCACCGGCTCGCGGGCCCGCGCGTCGAACTCGAAGCCCTGGTTGCGCGCATTGACCTGGATACGCATGCGCTAGAACGGGATGTGATAGCCGTAGCCGAGCTGCCGCGTGTCGAGTCGCACCACGCGCTTTACGAGCTTCGCGGTGCCGCCGTCGAGCTTCACGGTGTCGTGAAATCGTCCGACTGCGAAGAGCTCGGTCGCGCCGCCGTCGAGCTGGGTGCGGAACACCTGCAGCGCCGAAACCACGCTTGCTTCTTGACCCTCCAAATCCACGGTATACACCGTCGCGTGCCGGGTCAGCGGCGAATGGTCGCTGTTGTGGTGCGGCAGGTTGGTGAAAAGGGTCTCCATGCCCTTGCGGTCGTGATCGAGCCAGACCATGTCGCGCTTGATCTCCGCGCTGTGCGTCGTGATCGTGTAGCGAAAGGCCTCGTCGCACAGGTCGAGGAACGCCTTGTAGTCCCCGCTGTCCAGCGCAAGGCACGAGCGGTAGACCAGCTCCTCGATCGCCTGGCGCTGTTCGGACTTGATCACTTAGTAGGGAGCGTAGGCTGGCCGCCCCATGCGTTGCGACCACTCGGCGTAGTAGTGGCGCATGCCAACCTCGTCGTGAATGGTGCTGTTCTCCTCGCGGCCCTGGAGCACCCAGCGGCTATCGGTGCCTTTGCGCATCGCGCGCCCCTGGCCGGTGACCCCGAGCAGATCCTCGTGCAGGTTGCGGCCGAACGGGCCCCAGATCGTGTTGTGGTCGAACACGCGCTGCGCGCGCTCCTCCGGCGTGTCGCGCTTGAGTCCCAGGCCGCGAAATTCGATCAGCACCTCGTTCGGGCCGAGCGGGATCGAGGTGTCGATGCGCATCACCGAGGTGCGCAGGTTGTAGGTCATGCCGGGAAACAGGTCGACCATGTACCAGCCGCCGCGCGCCATCTTCGGCCAGCCGACTGCGCGCTCTTTCGAGCCTTCGTACTTGTCGTACTGGATCTGCATCGAGCCGACGGTGGCGTGGCCGTTCGGGAACGGCGTGTACTTGCGCTCGAAATATCCCGGCTGGAGCATCCCGGTGATGCGGTTAAAGTAGTGCATGTAGTCGTGGTAGAACTCGCTGTTGGTGTCGTGCCACAGCTTGAAATTGGTGCGCACGCGCGCCTTGTGGAAGTGGAACAGTTCCATCGGCTCCTGCATGTAAGGCTCGAGGATGTCGAGGGCGCCGCCGATGAATTCGCGCAGCGGCACGCAATCGTCGAGCAGGTTCACCCAGACGAAACCGCCGTACGCCACCTCGCATTTCACCTCGCGCAGCCCCACGTCTTTCTTGCTGAAGCGGTTCTGATAGCCCTGCTCCTCGCGCGTGATGTCGACGCAGTTGCCGCGCGTATCGTACGACCACTGGTGGAAGATGCAGGTCATGCGCTTCGCGTTGCCCGACGGGTCGTAGAGGATGGTGTTGCCGCGATGCGGGCAGATGTTGTAAAACGCCCGCACCCTGGCGTCATCGCCGCGCACCACGATCAGCGGGACGCCGGCCGGATGCGTGAACAGGCGATAGTCGAAGGCCTCGGGCAGCTCCGACTCGTGGCAGGCAATGATCCACGAGGGCCTGAACAGCTTCTCCTTCTCCTCCCCGAAGATCGCCTCGTCGGTATAGAGGCGCGAATCGACATAGTGCGTCGCCGGGAATTTCGGCGGCGCGTTCCACTCGGCGGCGGTTCTACCCATGATCAAGTCTCCTTCAGGGCGATTCTGTCCCTGCACCGCCGCAGGCGGCAAGACCGTTCGCTTCTATGTTTATTCGCCCGCGTTTCGTCGGGAAACGTGTGCCGCCGGAAACAAACTGGCGATCACTTGCAGCTGGTCATGCAGCGCTGCGCCCTTGTATCGGGCCGGTCATCGAGGAGGAAGCCGTTGCGGTTCGGCATCTGCACCTGCGCGAGGCGGGCGGCGTCCATGACCGCGTCGGCGCTCACCAGGCCATTCAGATTGAGCAGGTAAGCCGATACGGCGTAGACCTCGTCCGCGCTGAGAGTCTGCGGCCGGTCCAGCGGCATCGCGCGGCGGATGTAGTCGAACAGGATCGGCGCGTACGGGTACATGCTTCCCGGCGTGAGCACGCGCGTATTGGTGGTGAACGACCCGATGCCTCCGACCATCGTGCCGTACATCGGGCCGCCCTTGGCGTCCGCGCCGTGGCAGGCAACGCATTTCGCTTCGTAGACCTTCCTGCCCTCGGCGACGCTCCCCTGTCCGGCAGGCAGACCCCGCCCGTCGGGAGTCCGGATGTCGATGTTCCAGGCGGCGAGCTCGGCCTCGCTCATCGGCTGGCCGAAGCGCGGCCTGTCAGGCAAAGGCTGCACCGCATGCGGCCCGGTGCTCCCCAGTGGAATTCCGGTCGACGACTTCGCTGCCATACGGCCGCCCATCTCCGCGCAACCCCACAGGGCACTTGTGATCAAGACAAAAATCAGCTTACGCCTGGCCGATCGCATTGCGCACCTCGCCTTTGGCGTTGACCGACCAGGGTTGAATGCCGTTGTGGTGCTGCACGAAGCCCGCGATCGCGCGCGCCTTCTGGATTTCCTGCACTGCCGGCTGCACGTAGCCCGTGCTGTCGAGCGCGCGGCTCATCAGCACCGCCGGGGCGCCATTCCAGTCCCAGCCGGCCTTGAAGCGCGTCAGGCATTTGTCCATGATCGGCTCCTCGACCATCGCCTCGCGCCAGTTCCTGCCGCCGTCGACCGACACGTCCACCGCGCGGATGCGGCCCGCGCCGGACCACGCCAGCCCGGCGATCTCGTAGAAGCCGGGGCCTTTGAGCTGCTGTCCGCCCGAGGGCGAGGTGATGACGGACTTGCATTCCATCACCATGCTGAACTGCCGCCACTTGCCTTCCGGCATCGGATCGGTATAGCGCGCGGTCTCGCTGCGCAGGTGCCAGGGCTCGTCGGAGACCTTGATGCGCCGCAGCCACTTCACGCTGGTGTTGCCTTCCCAGCCTGGAAGCACGAGCCTGACCGGATAGCCGTTTTCCGGCCGCAGGCGCTCGCCGTTCATCGCGTAAGCGATGATGGCGTCGTCGAGCACCTTCTCCATCCGGATCGAGCGCGCGTGCGCCGCTGCGTCGGCGCCTTCGAACAGCGCCCACCTGCCGCGCGGATCGATGCCCGCCTCCTCGAGCAGCGTGGCGGCCGGTACGCCGGTCCACAGCACGCCCGAGAGAAGGCCGTGCGTCTGCTGTACCGTGGTCGAGGCGGGCTTCAGCCAGTCGGTGAGGCCGTTGCCCGAGCATTCGTGGAAATGAAAGCGCGACACCGACGGGTAGCGCACGAGATCGTCCATCGCGAACGCCAGCGGCTGCTTGACCATGCCGTGGATCGCAAGCCGGTGCTTCGCGGGATCGATGTCCGGCGTGCCGGCGTGGTGGCGCTCGAAGACCAGGCCGTTCGGCGTGATGATGCCGGGCTGGTGCTGCAGCGGCGTCATGCTCCAGTCCGACCAGTTCTGGCGGTTCTTCAGGACGTCGCTGCGCCGCCGGGCGACATGCGCCTCGTACTTCGAGGGCATGCCGTACATGGCTTCGGGAATCGGCCGCCCCGGCTCCTGCGCGCTCGGCGGCACGCTCAGCGGCGCGGCAGCAGCGCTTGCGGCAACCGCGCCTCCGGTCAATGCGGCGGTCTTGCGCAAGAAATCTCTACGGCTGGAAATTCTCGCCATGGGTCCTCCTCCCGTGCGGCGGATTCAGTATGCCCTCAGCTGGACCATGCGGCAAGCCACCGCAACGCGTCCGCTAGTGCTGCAGTCCGAACTCCCGGCTGATGCGCGCCGTCTGCTCGTACGTTTCGGCGAGGATCTTCGCCAGCTCCCCGGGCGTGCTCGACGCCGCGATCGTGCCCGCCTTTTCCGCCATCTCGCGATATTCCGCCGATTGCACCACCGTGACGACATGGCGATTGAGGAGCGAGACGATCGGCTGCGGCGTGCCTGAACCGACGCAGATACCGAGCCAGCCGAAGCGCACGAACGGCAGGCCCTTCTCGACGAGGGTCGGAATCTCCGGCGCGGCGGCGAGGCGTTCGGGGCTCGAGACGGCGAGCAGACGCACGCGCCCGGCCTTGTAGGGCGGCAGCACGGCGAGCGTCGGCGAGACGTAGAGCTGCACGCGGCCGGCGAGGACGTCGTTCAGCGCGTCGGCGCCGCCCTTGTAAGGCACGCCGACCATCTCGGTGCCGGTGAGCTTGCCGAGCTCGAGCGCGAGGATGTGCTGCGCCGAGCCCTTGCCGAGCATGCCGTAGTTCAGCTTGCCCGGATTCGCCCTGGCGTAGGCGACGAACGCTTCCCAGTCGCGCGCCGGGAGGTCGTTCGCCGCGACCACGCCGTAGTAGTAGCGCGAGACCTGGCTCACCGGCGCGATGTCGGGGAGCTGGTAGGCGACGTTCGTGTAGACCGCGGCGTTGATCGCCTCGAAGTGCGTGCACAGCAGCAGCGTATGGCCGTCGCGCGGCTTCGCGAGCACGTCCTGCGTCGCGATCTGGCCTGCGGCGCCGGGGCGGTTCTCGACGACCACGCGCTGGCCGAGCGCGGCGCCGAGGCGCTCGGCGATGAAGCGCGCGGGCAGATCGGTCGGACCGCCAGCGGTGAAGCCGACGACCAGACGCAGCGGCTTGTCGGGGTACTGCGCGTGGGCCGCGGTGCAGAGAGCGAAAAGGACGAGGGCGGCGAAAGGCATGGCAGCGGCGCGCATAGAAGTTCTACTATAGAGCGGTGACGGCTATCCGCACCACGCATACCGGCAGCCTGCCGCGGCCGCCGCAGATTCTTCAGGCCGTGCGCGAGCATTTCGCGACCGGGAAGGCGATGGACGAGGCACTGCTTGCGCGCACGGTCAGCGACGTCGTGCGCCGGCAGGTCGAGGCCGGCATCGATATCGTCACCGACGGCGAGATGAGCAAGCCGAGCTTCTTTGCGTACTTGTCGGAAAGGATGGACGGCTTCGAGGCGCGGCAGCCGAAGCAGGATGTCGGCCGTCTCGGCCCGGTCGATCCCGAAGGGCGCGACGCGAGCATGTTCCCCGACTACTACCGCGGCTTCGTCGAGCACAGCCCGTTCGAGCACACGATCCGCGTCGCGCCGCGCGTGTGCGAGGCGCCGGTGAAGTATGTCGGGCGCAAGTACCTGGAGCGGGACATTGCGAATCTGCGGCGAGCGATGGCCAGCGCGGGCGCACAGGAGGGATTCATGCCGGCGGCGTCGCCGATGCCCTTCATGGCGAACGTGCATTACCGGACGGACGAGGAGTACTTCGAGGCTTACGGAGAGGCGATGCGCGAGGAGTACCAGGCGATCCTCGACGCGGGCTTGTATCTGCAGATCGACGATCCGCGCATGGTGAGCGCGTGGGACTCGCGCAAGGACATGGACCTCGCGCAGTACCGAAGCTGGATGCAGGGCCGTATCGCGCACATCAACCACGCGCTGCGCGGGCTGCCGGTCGAGCGCATCCGCTATCACACCTGCTACGGCGTGAACTTCGGGCCGCGCGTCTCCGACCTGCAGCTCGACGACGTGCTGGATCTGCTGTTCACCATCAACGCCGGCTTCTATTCGTTCGAGGCGGCGAATCCGCGCCACGACCACGAGTGGCGCGTGCTCGCCAGAATCAGGCTGCCAGCCGGCAAGCGGCTGATCCCCGGCGCGGTGACGCATTCCAACGTGACGATCGAGCACCCCGAAGGGGTCGCCGACCGCATGGAGCGCTGGATCAAGGCCGCGGGCGCGCAGAACGTCATGTTCGGCAACGACTGCGGCTTCTCGTCGACCGCAGGCAACACGGAGATTCCCGAGACGGTGGCCTGGGCGAAGCTGAAGGCGCTTGCCGACGGCGCGCGCATCGCCGCTTCGCGCCTCTAGCGCACCGCTAAGGACGGCGCCGCCGCTGCCGGCGTGCGCGCTCGAACAGCCGCTCAGGAATGTCCACTCAGCTCGGCCACGGCGAGCGCGCGCGGATCGCCCGCCTTGGCCGCCTGCAGCGCGCGCCATACGCGCTGAGGAGTCGCCGGCATGTCGAAATGCGTAACGCCGGCCTGACGAAGCGCGTCGAGCACTGCGTTCATCAGGCAGGGCATCGACCCGGTGACCCCGGCCTCGCCCACGCCTTTGGCGCCGAGCGGGTTGGTCTGGGTCGGCACCGGATGATCGAGGAGCGTGAGGTTGTTCACCAGCAGCGCGCGCGGCATCGGGTAGTCCATGAAGCTGCCGTTCAGCAGCTGGCCGCTGTCCGGGTCGTAGATCGCCTGCTCGCCCAAAATGTGGCCGGCGCCCTGGGTGATGCCGCCCTGCATCTGTCCTTCGACGATCTGGTGGTTGATGATGTTGCCGGCGTCGTCGCAGGCGACGTAGCGGACGATCTCGGCGCTGCCGGTTTCCACCTCGATCTCGACCTCGGCGATGTGGCAGCCGTTGGGGAACGTCGTCCCGACCTTCTTTTCCTTCAGGTCCACGTCGAGCCGGCCGGGATGCTTCCTGGCGAGCGCCGCCAGCGCGACCTCGCGGTCGGTGCCCTTGATGCGGTATTTGCCCTCCAGGAACTCGACGTCGGCCGGCGCGGCCTCCAGTTCCTCCGCCGCGAGCGCGAGACCTTTCCTGACGACCTCCTGCGACGCCATCAGCAGCACGCTTCCCACGCCCAGAAGCGAGCGCGAGCCTCCGGTGGGATTGCCGACCAGCTGCATGTCCGGGTCGGCGGTGCGCAGCCGGATCGATTCCATCGGCACGCCGAGCACGCCGGAGACGATCTGCGCGTACGTGGTTTCGTGGCCCTGGCCGTGCGAATGCGATGTCGCGCGCAAGGTAATGCACGCGTCGCGGTCCCACGCGAGCTGTACCTGGTCGTAGGGCGCGAAGCCGCCCGCGCCGCTCGCCTCGATGTAGGTGGCGATCCCGCGCCCGCGCAGCCTGCCGCGGCGGCGGGATTGCGCTCTCCTCTCTTCGAATGAATTCCATTGCGCGGCCTTCAGCGCCTTGTCGAGCACGCCCTCGAAGTCGCCGCAGTCGTATTCGAACCCGGTTGCGATCCTGTACGGAAATCTGTTCCTGGCGACGAGGTTGCGGCGGCGGAGCTCGGCGGGGTCCATGCCGAGCTCGTGCGCGGCCTGGTCGACCAGGCGCTCGATCGCGTAGGAGCTGACCGGCCGGCCCGCGCCGCGGTAGGCGGCGGTGGGAACCGTGTTGGTCAGCGCGAGCTTGGCCTGCACGTGGACGGCCTGGACGTCGTAGACGCCGCTCGCCACGTTCACCAGGTTGACCGTGTTCACGAAGCTCCCGGTGAATGCGAGATAGGCCCCCAGGTTGCACAGGTACTCGAAGCGCATGCCGAGGATGCGGCCGGAAGCGTCGAGCGCCATCTCGCCGCGGTGGACGATGTCGCGCGCCTGCTCGTCGCCGGTGAATACCTCGGAGCGCGTGCCGACCCACTTCACCGGCCGGCCGAGCCGCTTCGCGGCGAGCAGCAGCGCGCAATATTCCGGGTAGATGTTGAAGCGCACGCCGAAGCCGCCGCCGACTTCCTCGGCGATGACGCGGATCTTCTCGGGCGGCACGCCGAGCACGGCCGACATCTGGCCGCGCATGCCGGTCGCGCCCTGCGTGCACGCGTAAAGCTGAAAGATTCCTGAATCTGAATCAAACACCCCCATGCCTGCACGCGGTTCCATCGGATTGCCGACCACGCGGCTATGGTAGGAAGTGAGCCGCACTACGCGCGCCGCGCGCCGGAACGCGGCCTCGGCCGCCGCCTCGTCGCCGCCGGCGAAATCCAGCAGCAGGTTGCCGGGAACGTTCTCGTGCAGCAAAGGTGCGCCGCGCGCGAGCGCCGCGCGCGCATCGATCACCGCGGGCAGCTCGCGGTATTCGACCGCCACCGCCTCGGCGGCATCCTGTGCGACCGCCGCGCTTTCAGCCACCACCAGCGCGACCGGCTCGCCGACATAGCGCACGCGCCCCTGGGCCAGCGCCGGCCGCACGGTAGGCAGCTGCTCGGCCCCGCCGCGACCCTTCACCGGCGCTGCCGCCGGCAGCGGCCGCAGTCCGGCTGCCGCCACGTCGGCGCCCGTCAGGACGGCGATCACCCCCGGCATGGCGAGCGCGGAGGAGGCATCCAGCGCCGCGATTTCCGCGTGCGCCCGGTCCGAGCGCAGGAAATGGCCGCAGGCCTGCCCGGGCAGGTTCCAGTCGGCGACGTAACGCCCCCTGCCTTTGAGCATGCGCTCGTCTTCGAGCCTGCCCTTGTGGCCGAATGGCTGCATAGCCGCGGATTGTAAAAACAAAAAGGCCCGCCGCAGCGGGCCCTTTCACATCTTGGAGAGCGCGATCAGGATGCTGCAGGGCGAGTAGTCGAGGAGCGAAGCGCCGACCGAGCCCTTCCACCAGCGTGCGGCGAACGAGGTGTTCTGGTTGTGGCCGAGCACGACGAGGTCCACCCCCAGGCTCTTGGCCAGCCTGCAGATCTCCTCGACCGGCTCGCCGACCGCGAGGTGCCCGGTGGCGTTGTAGCCGCGGTCGCGCAGCGTGCGGATGCCCTCGTCGAGCACCGCTTGCGTGCGCTTCTTTTCCTCTTCCAGCAGCTCCTCGGGCACGAAGCCCTCGGTGAGAAACAGGCTCGGCGGCATGCTGGCCACCGCGAGCAGGTGGGTCTCGGCGTTGAGAAAACCGGCGAGATCGCCGCACTCGAGAAGCGCGCGCTTGCCCTCGTGCGAGCCGTTGTACGCGAGAAGGATCTTGCGATACTTCATGGCCCCCTCCTATTTCCCGAGCAATCCAACCCGCTCGATGGTTGCGCGCTCGGCCTGCAGCGTCTGCGCGGCCCATTGCGCGTATTCCCTGCTCGACTTGTACCAGTAGACCTGGTCGAGCTGCTGCAGCAGCTTCAGATGCTCCGGATCGTCGAGCGTCTTCTTGAAGGCGTCGTGCAGCGCCTTCACGACCTGCGCATCCATGCCTTTCGGGCCCACCAGGCCGTACGGCGAATACGAAACGATATCGAAGCCGAGCTCCTTCGCGGTGGGCGCGTTCCAGCGCGTGCGCTTCTCGCCGAACGTGACGAGCAGCCTGAGCGTGCCGGCGTCCACGAAACGGCCCCAGCCGGTCGAATCCGACTGCGCCAGGACGTGACCGCCCAGCAGGGCCTGCATGGAGTCCGCGTTTCCCTTGAACGGCACGTGAAGGAATTGGACGCCGGTCTTCATCCCGACCTCCTCCATCAGAAGGTGCGGTGAAGTGCCGGTGCCCGGCGTGCCATAGGAAAGCTTTCCCGGATTGGCCTTCGCGTAGTCGAGCAGATCGCCGAAAGACTTGAACGGCGAGTCGGCTTTCACCACCACGCCGAAGGTGTACCCGGTGATGCCGATGATGTAGGTGAAATCATTGAGCGCATCCCAGTCGACCGAGCGCTGGTGCGGCAGCCGGTACGCCGTGATCGGCAGCTGTGAGACCGTGTATCCGTCCGGCCTGGCGAGCTTCGCCATGTTGCTGGGCCCGATCATGCCGCCGCCGCCCGGCTTGTTATCCACCACGACCGGCTGGCCGAGGTATTTCTGCGCGACTTCGGCGAATTTCCGGAGATGGGCGTCGGTGGTGCCCCCGGCGGGCCAGGGACAAATGAGGGTAATCGGCTTGGAGGGGAAAGCCTGCGCGGCAACGAGGAGCGGAACGGCGAGCAGCAGCGCCGCGACCGCGAGTCTCCCGATTGAGCCCATGCCCCTCCTCCTGGATGACGATTATAGCCACCCCTCCGACCGCTAGAATAACCGCTTTCCCCTCCCATGCTCGACGTCTCCCGCAGCGATCTCGTCGCCGCCGTCGCCGGCGCCGGCACCATGGGCCGCGGCATCGTCCAGGTGCTTGCGCAGTGCGGCGCGCGCACGCTGGTCTATGACGCTCAGCCCGGGGCTGCGGCAATGGCGAAGGACGCGATCGGCCAGTCCCTAGGCAAGCTCGCCGAGAAAGGCAGGCTCAAGCCGGCGGAGGTGCAGGCGACGCTCGGGCGCATCGAAGTGGCGGACTCGCTGCAGGGGTTTGCACCCTGCCATGTCGTGATCGAGGCGATCGTCGAGGACTTGAATGAAAAGAGGAAGATCTTCAGTTCTCTCGAAAACGTCGTTGCGCAGACCTGCATCCTGGCGTCCAACACTTCGTCGCTTTCCGTTACCGCCATGGCCGCGGCCTGCAAGCGCCCAGGCCGCGTCGCGGGCTACCATTTCTTCAACCCGGTCCCGGTGCTGAAGATCGTCGAGGTGGTGGATGGCGTGCGCACCGAGCCGTGGGTGACGGACGCCCTTACGGCGCTTGCCAGGCGCTTCGGCCACACGCCGGTGCGCTGCAAGGACACGCCCGGCTTCATCGTCAACCATGCCGGGCGCGCTTTCGTCCCCGAGTCGCTGCGCGTGCTCGCCGAGGGCGTGGCAGATTTCGCCACCATCGACCGCATCCTGGTCGACGCCGCCGGCTTCCGCCTCGGGCCGTTCGGCCTGATGGATCTGGTCGGCCTCGACGTGGCGCACGCGGTGATGAAGTCGATGTACCAGCAGTACTACGAGGAGCCGAAATACCGGCCGTCGTTTCTCGCCGAGCCGCGGGTCGCCGCCGGCCTCCTCGGCCGCAAGACCGGCCGCGGCTGGTACGCGTACGGCAAGGACGGCGCCGCCGAGCCTCTCGCCGAGCCGCCTGCGCCCAAGGCGCGGCCGGACTCGGTCTGGGCGGTTCCTGAATTGCAGGAGCTCTTCCCACGGATCGAAAAAGATCCTTCACAAGCATCCGTTTGTTTCGTAGCCCCGCTGGGAAAGGATGCGACGAGCACCGCCCTCGAGCTTGGCCTCGATCCAACCCGGACCGTCGCGGTCGATCCGCTGTTCGGCTTTGCCAAGCGCCGCACTCTCATGACTACGCCCGTGACCCGCCCCGAGGTGCGCGATGCCGCGCACGGCCTGCTCGCGGCCGACGGCGTGCCGGTGTCGGTGATCAAGGACTCGCCGGGCTTCGTCGCGCAGCGCGTCGTGGCGCACATCGTCAACGTCGGCTGCGACATCATGCAGATGCGCATCGCCTCGCCCGAGGACCTCGAGCGCGCGGTGATGCTGGGCCTGGGCTACCCGCGCGGCCCGCTCGGCCTTGGCGATGCGCTCGGAGCGCAGAAGATCCTCGCCGTGCTCGAGGCGATGCATTCTTTCTTCCTGGAGCCCCGCTACCGGCCCAGTTCTTGGCTCAAGCGCCGCGCGCGCCTGGGCGTTTCCCTGCTTACCCCGGAGTAACCCATGCTAGACGCCTTCATCTATGACGGACTGCGCACGCCGATCGGCCGGCACGCCGGCAACCTGGCCGCGGTGCGCCCCGACGACCTCGCCGCCGAGGTGATCCGGGAAGTCGTCGCGCGCAACGCGCTCGAGCCGCGCGAAATCAGCGACGTGGTGCTGGGCTGCGTCAACCAGGCGGGCGAGGACAACCGCAACGTGGCGCGTTTCGCGGCGCTGCTGTCGGGCCTGCCGCCGACCACGCCGGGCGTCACGGTGAACCGGCTTTGCGCAAGCGGCCTGCAGGCGGTCATCGATTCGGCGCGCGCCATCACCGCCGGCGAAGGCGACCTGTACGTCGCCGGCGGCGTCGAGAGCATGAGCCGCGCGCCGTACGTGATGGGCAAGTCGGACTCGCCCTACAGCAGGGACGTGAAGCTGTACGACAGCACCATCGGCACGCGCTTCCCGAATCCCCGGTTCATCAAGCAGTTCGGCGACCACTCGATGCCGCAGACCGGCGACAACGTGGCGCAGGACCTCGGCATCACGCGCGAGCAGGCTGACGAGTTCGCGCTCGCCTCCCAGCAGAAGTACGCCACGGCCGAGAAGGAGGGCTTCTTCCAGGGCGAGATCCACGCCATCACCCTGCCCCCCAGGAAAAAGGATGCCGCGGGAGAAAAAATCAGCCTGGACGAGCACCCGCGGCGCGACACGACGCTGGACCAGCTCGCCAGGCTCAAGCCGCTGTTCGAAGGCGGCGTAGTGACCGCCGGGAACGCTTCAGGCATCAATGACGGTGCGGCGGCGTTGGTCATTGGGTCCCGTGCGTGGGGAAGCAAGAGGGGTAAAAAACCCATTGCCCGCATCCTCTCGGCAGCCAGCGCCGGTGTCGAGCCGCGCGTCATGGGCGTCGGGCCGGCGTATGCCATTCCGCGCGCCCTCGAGCGCGCCGGTCTGTCGCTCAAGGACATGGATATCATCGAGATCAACGAGGCCTTCGCCAGCCAGGTGCTCGGCTGCCTCAAGCTGATGAGCGTCGACTTCAAGGACCCGCGCGTCAATCCGAACGGCGGCGCGATCGCCATCGGCCATCCGCTCGGCGCCTCGGGCGCGCGCCTGGCCCTCACGGTCGCGCGCGAGCTGCAGCAGTCCGGCGCCCGCTACGCCGCGGTGTCGCTATGCATCGGCGTCGGCCAGGGCCTCGCCGTCATCCTGGAAAGGACACAGCCATGAACGCGCCGCTGAAACCCAAGGCCGAGTTCGTGTGGAGCGACCCGCTGCTCCTCGACCAGCAGCTCACCCAGGAAGAGCGCATGCTGCGCGACGCGGCGCACGACTACTGCCAGGGGAAGCTCGCGCCTCGCGTGCTCGAAAGCTTCCGGCAGGAGAAGACAGACCTCCAGATCTTCCGCGAGATGGGCGGGCTCGGCATGCTCGGGCCAACGCTCCCGCCGGAGTACGGCGGCCCCGGGCTCAGCCATGTCGCCTACGGCCTGATCGCGCGCGAGGTGGAGCGCGTGGACTCGGGCTACCGCTCGATGATGAGCGTGCAGTCCTCGCTCGTCATGCTGCCGATCTACCAGTTCGGCAGCGAAGCGCAGCGCAGGAAATACCTGCCGAAGCTCGCGAAAGGCGAATCGATCGGCTGCTTCGGCCTCACCGAGCCCGACCACGGCTCCGATCCCGGCTCGATGCAGACGCGCGCGAAGAAGGCGCAGGGCGGCTACAGCCTGACGGGCACCAAGACGTGGATCTCCAACTCGCCGATCGCCGACGTGTTCGTCGTCTGGGCGAAGGACGATGCCGGAGATATCCGCGGCTTCATTCTCGAGAAATCCGTGAAAGGTTTATCCGCGCCGAAAATCCATGGCAAGGTGGGCCTGCGCACCTCGATCACCGGCGAGATCGTGATGGACAACGTGTTCTGCCCGGAGGAGAACGCGTTCCCGGAAGTGCGCGGCCTCAAGGGCCCGTTCACCTGCCTCGACTCGGCGCGCTACGGCATCGCCTGGGGCGCGCTCGGCGCCGCCGAGGACTGCTGGCACCGCGCGCGGCAATACGTCCTCGAGCGCAAGCAGTTCGGCCGGCCCCTCGCCGCGAACCAGCTGATCCAGAAGAAGCTCGCCGACATGCAGACCGAGATCGCGCTCGGCCTGCAGGGCTGCCTGCGCCTCGGGCGCATGAAGGACGAGGGCAGCGCGTCGGTCGAGATCACCTCGATCATGAAGCGCAACTCGTGCGGCAAGGCGCTGGAGATCGCGCGCCTCGCGCGCGACATGCTGGGCGGCAACGGCATCTCCGACGAGTTCGGCGTCATCCGCCACGTCGTCAACCTCGAGGTGGTCAATACCTACGAAGGCACGCACGACATCCACGCCCTGATCCTCGGCCGCGCGCAGACCGGCATCCAGGCCTTTACAGCCTAGCTCCGCCGCCTTTTCCAAACTGCCTGATTTCTCGCCCCTCTTCGATCCCAGTGCAGCCCATCAAGCATTGAGCGAGCGACCGCGCAGCCTATCCGGACTTCGCCTCCACGACTCGACGCCAAACAGCTGATCGGCAGCGAAAGATGACGAACCGATCCGCCTCCGGTTTAATTAGGTTTCTTTTAGGAAGTTCACTAAACGTTAGGGTTCGAAGAAGCGCATGGAGACCATTATCTTTGCCGCTAGCGCTTTACTTGCCGCGTATTGTGGCGCAGAGCTTCCCGGGATACCCGAAGAGATGCGCGAATGGGAAATGCGTTTCATAGGGCCCGGCACATATCGCTGGCGCGCTACCGCCTGGCGCGAAGGTCAGTACAACGACGTCATCGGGGTTAAATGCTCTTCATAGCGAGGCCTAACACGGCGGTGGTGCGGACGCGCCGCGGGCCGGCGTGTTCATTGAAGCGGCGTGCTGCGGCGCGCCGCACACCTCTACGTTAAGCCGCAATCGGAACACGGAACACCAAGATGACCGTGCGACTTGAACACGCAAATCTCTCTGTCCACGACATCGACGCGATGATCCGTTTTCTACGCACGGCGTTTCCTGAATTTCGGATTCGCAGGGATGCGACCGAGGCGGACGGATCGCGATGGGTGCACCTGGGCACCGACGACACATACATTGCGCTCAATCAAGCCAAAGTGCCGCGTGGAATGACAAACAAGGGTACAGCCTTGAACCATCTCGCATACGAGGTGGCCGACGTCGAAATGCTGCGCAGTCGACTCCGCGCGGCGGGATACCAAGAAAACACGCTGGTGCCCAACGCGCATCGGTACCGAAAGCGCCTGTACTTCTACGATCCCGAGGGGAACGAATGGGAGTTCGTCCAGTACCTGTCCGACGACCCGGCGAAGCGAAATGATTACGAGCTACCAGATCGGTAGCACAAGGCGCGCGGCTCATTTCGAACGCCAGGCTGCACTCGTCTCCATGACCCATCGCTCCGTGTTCGTTACTGGTGCCACTGGGTATATGGGCCGGTCTCTCATCCCTGCCCTATTGGCCCGCGGCCATAGCGTTCGGGCTCTCGCAAGAGAATCTAGCGCGCACCGGGTTTTTCCCGGCGCCGAAACGGTCGTAGGCAACGCTCTTGCTCCAGCTACTTTCGCTGGTGCTATCGCTCCCGCCGACACGCTAGTCCATCTGATCGGCACGCCGCACCCCAGTCCAGCCAAGGCCGCCAGCTTCCAGGCCGTCGACCTGCCCTCGGTCGATGCCGCGTTAACCGCGGCGCTTACGGCCGGGGTTCAGCATTTTGTCTACGTCAGTGTGGCCCAGCCCGCTCCCGTTATGCGAGCGTATATTGCTGTGCGCCAGGCTGGGGAAGCGCGCATCCGTTCTAGCGGCATCGCTGCCACCATCCTCCGCCCGTGGTACGTACTCGGTCCCGGCCACCGCTGGCCCTACTTTCTCGTTCCCTGTTATGCCATCTTCGAGTTGTTGCCACCCACGCGGGAATGGGCTCGGCGCCTTGGGCTAGTCACGTTGCAGCAGATGGTACGCGCGATGGTCGCGAGCATCGAGCGGGGCCCCGAGGGGGTACGTATGATCGATGTGCCGGGCATCCGGGCTGCCGGATACTCCGCAAACGTGATGGAAAGGAGAGCCTCATGAAATTCATGCTGACCTTCACCTTGAAGCCAGAGACAAAGGGGCGGGACGAGGCGATCGCCCGATTCAAGAGGACCGGAGGCCAGCCACTCAAGGTGGAGAGCGACGCCGCCGCCACCTTGACCGAATTCGCTCTCATGTGGAGCGACCTGATGGAGTTAAGGATCGTCCCGATCGTGGAGGACGCGGAGCTTAGCCAGGTGCTGCAACGCGCGAGCAGGTGATTCGCAGTGAAGAAGTTCGTACTGCTGGCCGTCTCGCACGCCGCGGCCGCGGCGATCGGCTTCGCGCTGGGCATCTATGTTCTCCCGATCCTCATCGCTCCCAAGGCGCCGTCGGCGGCGGAAGTGAAGTCGCTCGCCGGCAGCGCGCGGTACACCGGCCAGTTCCGCAGGGACCTGCGGGGAAGCGACCTGCTGCACTGGGGCGAAGGGACGCTGTCCGTCAGCCCGGCGGCGGTGGCGCTGACCGGCAGGCTCGCGCCGGGGCCGGACTACAAACTTTACCTGTCGCCTGAGTTTGCCGACACGCGGGAGGCCTTTTTCAAGGTCAAGGGACATTCGGTTCGCCTGGGTCTGGTGTGAATCGTTCTCGCAGTTCATCAGCGCCGCCAGGTATCGTTGAGCCTATGATCTCGAAAATGATCTGCTCAAGCGCGAGGCTCTGCGCGCTCGCCGCCGGCCTGTCGGTCCTCTCGGCCTGCAAGACGCCGCCCCCTGCCCCGGTCGACCAGGTTGCGAAGGGACGCGAGATCTTCTTCAACGAAACCTTCGGCGGCAACGGCCGGACCTGCGGGACATGCCATCCGGCGGAAAATAATTTCACTCTCGACGCGGCCTTTATCGCCACGCTGCCGCCGGACAACCCGCTGTTCGTGGCCGAAACCAACGCCGAGCTCAGGAAGAACTTCGAGAACCCGAAGCTGATGCGCCAGTTCGGCCTGATCCTCGAGAATCTGGACGGTTTCGACGACCTGGAGAACAAGTTCGTCATGCGCGGCGTGCCGCACGTGCTGGCGATGCGGACCTCGGTCAACAGCAAGCAGGGCCCGCGCACGGGCTGGTCGGGGGACGGCGCGCCTGGCGACGGCACGCTCAGGTCTTTCGCGACCGGCGCCGTCATCCAGCATTTCACCAGGACGTTGAATCGCGTTGCCGGGGTGGATTTCCGGCTGCCGACGGCCGAAGAGCTCGATGCGCTCGAGGCGTTCACGCTGTCTCTCGGCCGGCAGCAGGACCTCGCGTTGCCGCTCCCGCTCAAAGGCAGCGTCGCGAAGCGCGGCCAGGAGATCTTCCTCGACAATCGGCTGGGCAAGTGCAATCTGTGCCACGCGAACGCCGGGGCGAGCGCGAATTTCGGCGGCGGCAACCTCGGCAACGCCAACTTCAATACCGGCGTCGAAAGTCTACCCGACCAGCCGGCCAAGCTGACCGGCGAGAAGATTCCGCTGGACGACGGGTTCGGCAGGCCAGGCAACAACACGTTCAACACGCCACCGCTGGTGGAAGCCGCCAGCACCGGCCCTTTCTTCCACAACAATGCGATTGAAACCATCGAAGGGGCGGTCGCGTTCTACAGCGGCGACAGCTTCAACAAGTCGCCCGCAGGGCAGGTCCTGGCCGCGAGCGACCCGCAGAAGGTCGGGATCAAGCTCGACGCAACGCAAGTGGTGGCGGTGGCCGCCTTTCTGAGGGTCCTCAACGCCGTGGAGAGCATTCGGCAAAGCATCGAGCTCCTGGAGGCCGGCGCCCAAGAGGGCTCCGCGGCGCGCGAAGAGGACAAACAGTTGCTCCGGCAAGCCGTGATCAAGACTGAAGACACTATCAGGGTGCTCGAGGCCGGGGGGCTGCACCCTGAGGCGGTGGCCCATCTGCAAGAGGCCAAGGAGCTGGCAAACAAGGCGGCTCGCAGCCTCTTCGAGCGGCCGAGCCTGATCAAGCAGGCCATCGAACGACAACGCAACGCGCGTGCACAACTCGTCGATGGCTTTTGAGCGGGAGGGAA
>VBBY01000079.1 GCA_005881595.1 Betaproteobacteria bacterium
CGTGAAAAAAGGCGATCACGTCATTCCGCTCTACACCCCGGAGTGCCGGCAGTGCGAATACTGCCTGAGCGGCAAGACCAATCTGTGCCAGGCGATCCGTACCACGCAAGGACAGGGCGTGATGCCCGATGGCAGCAGCCGCTTCTCGCTCGGCGGCAAGAAACTGTTCCACTACATGGGCACTTCGACTTTCGCCAACTACACCGTGGTGCCCGAGATCGCGCTGGCCAGGATCCGCGAGGACGCCCCGTTCGACAAGGTGTGCTACATCGGCTGCGGCGTGACCACCGGCATCGGCGCGGTGATCAACACCGCCAAGGTCGAGCCGGGCGCCAACGTGGTGGTATTCGGCCTCGGCGGCATCGGGCTCAACGTCGTGCAGGGCGCGCGGATGGCCGGCGCAAACATGATCGTCGGCGTGGATCTCAATCCGGCGCGCAAGGCGCTTGCCGAGAAGTTCGGCATGACCCATTTCGTCAACCCTAAGGAAGCCGGCAAGGACCTGGTCGCGCACCTGGTGAACCTGACCAAGGGCGGTGCCGACTACAGCTTCGAATGCATCGGCAACGTCGACGTGATGCGCCAGGCGCTCGAGTGCTGCCACAAGGGCTGGGGGGTGTCGGTGATCATCGGCGTCGCGGGCGCTGGCCAGGAGATCAAGACGCGCCCGTTCCAGCTGGTCACGGGGCGCGTATGGAAGGGCACCGCGTTCGGCGGCGCCAGGGGCCGGCGCGACGTGCCGAAAATCGTCGACTGGTACATGGAGGGCAAGATCAACATCGACGACCTGATCACGCACAAGCTCAAGCTCGCCGACATCAACCAGGGCTTCGACCTGATGCACGAAGGCAAATCCATACGCTCGGTGGTGGTCTACTGATCACCACCGTTTCCCGCAATAAATGCTTCGGCGGCACGCAGGCTGTCTACAGCCACGAAGCGCGTGAGACCGCGTGCGTCATGCGCTTCGGCGTTTTTCTTCCGCCGCAGGCGCAGGCGCACGCGGTGCCGGTGCTCTACTGGCTTTCCGGCCTCACCTGCACCGAAGAGAATTTCATCGTCAAGGCGGGCGCGCAGCGCGTTGCCGCGGAGCTGGGGCTGGCCATCGTCGTGCCCGATACCAGCCCGCGCGGGCTGAAGATCCCGGGCGAAGACGCGAGCTACGATTTCGGGCTGGGCGCCGGATTTTACGTCGACGCCACGCAAGCGCCCTGGTCGCGCGGCTACCGGATGTATTCCTACGTCACGAAGGAATTATCCCGGCTGGTCGAATCGACATTTGCCGTCGACCCCGCGCGCACCGGCATCTTCGGCCATTCCATGGGCGGGCACGGCGCGCTCACCATCGCGCTCAAGAATCCTGCCTATTACAAGTCGGTGTCGGCTTTTGCCCCGATCTGCTCGGCGATGCGCTGCCCCTGGGGAGAAAAAGCGCTGACAGGCTATCTTGGAGCCGATCGCGCCCTCTGGCGGGACTACGACGCAGCCGCCCTGATCGAGAGCCGCGGGTGGAAAGGGCCAGCGCTTCTGGTCGACCAGGGCACCGACGACCAGTTTCTGCAGAGCCAGCTCAAGCCAGAGCTGCTAGAGGAGGCTTGCAGGCGGGCCGGCGTCTCTCTGGATCTTCGCCTGCAAGCGGGTTATGACCACAGCTATTTTTTCATCTCGACCTTTATCGAGGATCACCTTCGATTCCACGCGCGCAACCTGGAGCGATCATGAAGAAAGTACTGACGACGGCATTGCTGTGTTTCTGGTGCGGGTTCGGATCGGCCCAAACGGCCGAGGAGCTGCTCAACGACGGGAAGAACACCGAGAACGTCACCACTTTCGGCATGGGCTACGACCTGAAGATGTACAGCCCGCTCAAGCAGATCAACAAGTCCAGCGTCAGGCGCCTGGTTCCGATCTGGAGCTTCAGCCTGGCGAACGACATGGGCGAGCATTCGCAGCCGACGATCTACAACGGCGTCATGTACGTGGTCAACGGCAGCTGGACCTTCGCCATCGACGTCGCGACCGGCAGGCAGATCTGGCGCACGCCCGTCCAGTACGAACGGGCGGCGCTGCGTGTCGGAACCGCCGGCGCGATCATGAGAGGACCGGCGACGATCTACAACGGCAAGCTCTTCCGCCAGACGGTGGATGCGCATGTGGTGGCGCTCGACATGAAGACCGGCAAGGAGATCTGGAAAGAAAAATTCGCCGATTTCAGGGAAGGCTACATCGGGGTGATTGCCCCGATCATCGTCAATGGCGTACTGATCTCCGGGATGGCGGGCGGAGACCGCACCACACGTGGCTTCCTTGACGGCTACGATCCGGAAACCGGCAAAAGATTGTGGCGCACCTACACGATCCCCGCGCCCGGCGAGAAGGGTTCCGAGACTTGGCCAAACCAGGAGTTCCCCGACGCCTGGAAATATGGCGGCGCGGCAACCTGGCAAGCCGGCTCGTACGACCCGCAGCTGGATCTCTATTACATAGGCACGGGCAATGCCGAACCGTACAACCCCGCGTATCGCAAGGGCATGGACAGTTTGTACTGCGCCAGCATACTTGCGATCCGTCCCAGGACCGGCGAAATGGTCTGGTACTACCAGACCGTGCCGAACGACAGCTTCGACTTCGACGCCAGTGCCGAAAGCGTGCTCGCCGAGCTCGTGGTCGACGGCGAGATGCGCAAGGTGCTCATCAACGCCCACAAGAACGGCTTCCTGTATGTGCTGGACCGCACCAACGGCAAGCTGATCGCGGCGAACCCGTTCGTGAAGCAGAACTGGGCCCAGCGCATCGACCTCAAGACCGGCCGCCCGGTTCTGACCGATGTGCTCGATCGCGCGATGAAAGGTGAAACGGTCGCCGTGTTTCCCGGGCGGGGCACCAACGCCGCGCTGATCGCATTCAACCCGAAGACCGGGCTCGTGTACCTGAACTCGTGGAACCAGGCGCGCGTCATGAAGTACGTGGATTTCAAGTTTGTGCTCGGCACCGGCTCTACCGGCATCGAGTCGACCGTCGACACGCCCAAGGGCGAGCCGATAGGCTATCACGCGGCGATCGAGCCGCTGACCGGAAATGTGGTATGGCAAACGCCGCTGACGGATCTGCCCAGCTCCGCGGGCATGCTCGCGACCGACGGCGGGTTGTTGTTCACCGGTCTGCTGACCGGCGAGGTCATTGCGCTCGACCAGGACAACGGCAAGCGGCTCTGGCAGTTCAAGACCGGCTCGTCGATCGTCGCCCCGCCGATCACCTACACCCACAAGGGCCGGCAATACGTGAGCGTGCTCTCGGGAATAGGCGGGAGCGTGCCCACGCGCACTGCGGGGAAAGAGGTGCCTGCCGGCGGCTCGGTGTGGACCTTCGCGCTGATGCCTGAATAGTGGGGCGCGTCTCCGCCCTCGCTCTCGGCCTCGCACTTGCCTGCGCGCGGGTCGCGGCGCAGTCGTTCCCTCCGGAGCAGGTCAGGAAGGGCGCGCAGCTCTACGAGGCGCACTGCCAGAGCTGCCACGGGCCGCACCTCGCCAATCCGCCGTGGGCGGCCGACCTGCGTACGTTTCCGCGCGAGGATCACGCGCGCTTCGTCGATACGGTGACCTACGGCAAAAGAGGCATGCCGCCCTGGGATGACGTGCTCAAGCCCGACGACATCGAAGCGCTCTGGGCATACGTCGTCGCCGGGGAAGGGAAGAAGCCGTGAGGGCCTTTACGTCACGCGCGCAGCACGCCGGAGGCCTTGGCGGCTTGCGTGGCGATGAAATCCATCAGCGGCGGCGACAGGCAGTCGTAGGGCTCGAGCTTCAGCTCTCTCAGCCGCGCCCTGACTGCGCCCATGTTGTCGGGGCTCGCGCCCGATTCGATGATCGACGAAACGAAGGCCGCAAATTCAGGCGGCGCCCAGCCCGACTCGTTCGAGCGCTCGACGTGGATGAAATCGAATCCGTACAGCGGGTGGCCCCGGTTCTCGATGCGGCCATACATATGCACGCCGCAGTCTTTGCAGGCATACCGCTGGATCGCCGCCTTGGGATCGACGATCGCCAGCTTGTTGCCGTTCGCCTTGACGCTGAGGTTGTCGCGCGTTACTACGGCGACCTGCGAGAACAGCGCCCCTTTCGGCTTCCAGCACTTGGTGCAGCCGCACACGTGATTGTGCGCGCACTGTCCCTTGATCGCTATCTCGACCCGGTTCTGCGAGCAGTTGCAAAACAGCGTGCCGCCTGCGAAATTCTTTGCCGCGGGCTTCAATCCACCGTCGACCGCCGGATGTATCTTGACGCTAGCCATGGTGATCCCTCCTCTTGGAGCCGCGTATCTTGCACCCAATGACCCCGGCATGGCAACGTCCTCTGAGCGTGGCAGCCTCATTGCTCTGCACGGTTGCATGGGCATCGGGCGAAGCCGTCGAGGCGGGCAGCTATGAGATTACTGCCGAGATCGCAATGCCTCATCTCGAGGAGAACTTGCGCTACGCCACGACCCGGGAGCGTCGCTGTTTGCGCGCTCGCGAACTGTCCTCCGTTTTCCCGATCCTTCACCACCCTTCGCTCGAGGGCTGCAACCTGGACAGCGAGCGCCGGCGCGGCGACACGATCCGCTATCGCCTCGTCTGCGCCAGTCCGCAGGTGGCGACAGGAACTGCGCGGCTGGACGCCGGGCCGGGCCGCATCGCGGGTGTTCTGGAGATCAAGATGGGCGGCAAGAACATGACTTTCGCCCAGCGCATCGAGGCAGTGCGGCAGGGTGAATGCGAACCGCCGTAGCTGCGAAAAAAGGACCTGTCCGGAGGTGTTCCATTTTGGGACAGCGGATAATGAGCTCAGCGCAGGTGGTGCCGGCGCTCCTCGATGTTGTCGACCAGGCGGCGCACGCCGCGCAGCCAGGTCTCGTCGGTGTTGCCGCGGATATCTACCGACTTGACGTACACGGTCTCGTCCGTCGCTGCGTTGCGCACCTCGATATTGATATTGAGGATCAGGTTGCTCACCTTTTGCACCCAGCAGCGTGCGATGCGCTCGGCACCGGGCGCGCTGCCGCGCTCGAGCACGCGATACATGCCGCGGCGCTCCAGCTCTTTCGCCAGCTCGGCGGTGATCAGCACGATCCGCTGATCGACCTCGCGGCGTGCCTGCTCGCTCGCGAACGGGCGCATATCGTCGATCAGCTCGCAGTCCATGAGCGCGAGCGACTTCGGCTCCGCGGCGCTCGACTGGGCGCAGGCGAGCCCGGCAAATGCGAGCAATGTAATCAATCGCAGCATCCGCGCAACATGGTGTCATGAATCGACGCGGCTTTCTCGGCGCCACGCTGGCTTCCGCCGCCGCGGCCTGCGGCATGCTTCCGAAGGAGAGTGCCGTAGCGCCGTCGCGGGTCGCGCTCGCGGACGTGCGACGTCTCGTCGTAGAACGCGCCGACCCGATCGCCGGGCGTTGCCGGTACGTGGCAGACCTCGGGGCGCGGCGGGTCCCGCAGCCGATCCTCTTCGCGCGCCGCGGCGAGAGCTTCGATGGCGTCATCGAGAACGCCCTGCCGCAGCCCACCACCGTGCACTTCCACGGGCTGACGCTGCCGGAAGCAGCCGACGGCGCAGGTTTCGATCCGATCGAGCCGGGCGCGCGCAAGCGGGTGCGCTTCGAAGTGAAGAACCGCTCCGGGCTGTATTGGTTCCATCCCCATCCGCACGGCTTCACCGGCGAGCAGGTCTACGCCGGACTCACCGGGCTGCTGGTAGTGACCGACGAGGACGACGACGCGCTCGATGCGGCGCTCGCCCTTGCGCCGGAAAATCGGCTCGCGCTCGCCATCGCGGAGGCTCGCGTCGTCGGCGGCGCGATCCGCCCCTACGCACCGAGCGTCGAGGACTGCCTGCACGGCTGGCTCGGCAACCGCGCGCTGGTCAACGGCCAGCTCGATGCAAGCTGGATCGTTCGCCCCGGCTGGGTGCGGCTCCAGCTCCTGAATGCGTGCAACGCGCGCGGCCTGCTGCTTGCTTTCCGCGACGGTGAAACCCTGGTTCCCTTCCACCTGCTCGGCACGGACGGCGGCCTTCTCGCGGCGCCGCGCGAGCTCGAGCGCGTGTTCCTGTACACCGGCGAGCGCGTCGACATCGGCATCGATCTGCGCGGGCGGCGCGCTCTTGTCGCGGTGAGCCTCGAGTTCGACCCGCGCCATCACACCGGGGGCGCCGCACCGCGCCACCGGCACGCGGCGCGCGAGCGTTATGCGCCGCTCGCGGCCGAGACGGTTTGTGAAAGCGCTTCCGGTGATGGCGCGCAGGGTCGATTGGCCGATGGCGCCGAGCTGGCGCTTTTTTCGCTGCGCGTCGACGGTACTCCGATGCGCACGCCGCCGCTGCCCTCGCGGCTCTCGGCGCTGCCGGAGCCCGCCGCGCGGCCCGAGGCGCCGACGCGGCGCCTGCGGCTCGACTTCGACGAGCGCGCGGGGTTTCTGATCGACCAGACCCCGTACCGGGCCGACGAGATCGCGTTCAGCGTGAGCCGCGGCGCGCGCGAAATCTGGGAAATCAAGAACAGCCCGATCTCGATGCCCCATCCCATGCACCTGCACGGCTTCGGCTTCCGGGTGCTGCGCAGACAGGGAACCTACGGCGAGGCGCGCCGGCTCGCGGCCGAGCCGAGCGGGCGCCTCGTCACCGACCTCGGCGTGAAGGACACAGTGGTGCTGTGGCCGAACGAGACGCTGTGGCTGGCGATGGACTTCACGCTGCCGGAGGAGGCCGCGTTCCGCGGTACCCAGCGCTTCATGTTCCACTGCCACAATCTGGAGCACGAGGACGGCATGATGATGCGCAATTTCAGCGTGATTTGAGGAGAGAACTGCAATGACCGCACGCGTTTCTGTTTTTTTGATTCTCGCATCGATGGCGGCTCCCGCCGGCGCCGGCCTGGCCCTCGTGGGCAACGAGAACGGCGGCACGATCTCGCTGATCGACACCGCGCGCGACGAGGTCGTCGGCGAGATCAAGACCGGCGGCAAGCCGCGCGGCGCTGCGATCCACGCCGCGCGCAAGCTGGCCTACGTGTCGGACCAGCCGAACAACGCGCTGCTGGTGATCGACCTCGAGCAGCGCGCCGTGGCGAGGAAGATCGACCTCGGCGAGTCGCCCGAGGGCGTCTATATCTCGCCGGACGGCAGCCTCATCGCCGCCGCGGTCGAGCTCACCAACAGCGTCGCTTTCATCGATACCGCGAGCGACACGGTCATCTTCCGAGTCAAGATCCAGGGGAACAACCCTGAGCACGCAGTGTTCTCGCCCGACGCCCGCTTTGTCTACGTCAGCGCCGAGGAGGACGACAAGCTCGACGTCATCGACGTCGCGGCGCGCAAGCTCGTCGCGCAGCTCAAGGTGGGAAACCGCCCACGCGGCATTGCCTTCACGCCGGACGGCGCCAAGGCGTACGTCGCCTGCGAAAGGGCCGACACCGTCTACGTGCTCGACGCGCGCCAGCACAGGATCCTGGGCACCATCAAGGCGGGCGCGCGCTCCAATGGCCTGGCGATGCACCCGGACGGCAAGCGGCTGTACCTGACCAACGGCGGCGACGCCAGCGTAATGGTGATCGACACCGCCGCCGACAAGGTCGTGGCGACGATCCCGGTCGGCCAGCGGCCCTGGAACATGGCGCTGACCCGCGACGGCGCGAAGCTCTACGTCGCGAACGGCAGATCGGACAGCGTATCGGTCATCAACACCGCGAAGAACATCCGCATCAAGGA
>VBBY01000236.1 GCA_005881595.1 Betaproteobacteria bacterium
CCGAAGGTCACCGGGAAATCCTTGCCGGTCAGTACGAGATGTACTCCAGACAGAGAAACTGCTTTTGAAAAATCGATCGATTTGATCATCGCGTGCGCATGGGGAGAACGCAGCAATTTCATGTGCAGCATGCGCGGCAGCACGATGTCGTCGGCGAAGCGCGTCTGGCCGGTGACCTTGGCGCGGCCGTCTACCCTGCGTCGCGCTTTACCGATGACTTTCATGTTCCAGCCTGCGCGCGGCTTCCTCGATCGCTTCGAAAATCTGCTGATACCCGGTGCAGCGGCAAAGGTTGCCTGAAACGGCTTCCTTGATTCTTTCCCGGTCGGGCATCCTTTCGTTGTCGAGGAGCGCTTTCGCGGTCATCAGGATCCCGGGAGTGCAGTAGCCGCATTGCGCGGCGCCGAGGTCGGCGAAAGCAGCCTGCAAGGGATGCAGCTCCGCGCCGCGGCTGAGCCCTTCGACCGTTTCCACCGCGCGGCCTTCGCACTCGGCGGCGAGCACCAGGCAGGAAAGCTGCGGCGTGCCGTCGATCAGCACCGCGCAGGCGCCGCACTCGCCCAGCTCGCAGCCGTGCTTGGTGCCGGTGAGGCCGAGGTCCTCGCGCAGCACTTCGAGAAGCGTCTTGTACCCGGCGCAGGACAGCTCGACGGCCTCGCCGTTGACGGTCAGGCTGAGTTGCAGGCTGCGCGCCATATTGTTTGGGTCCCAAACAAATTGCGCCTACTGTACTGCAAAGTCCTTGTGGCGGGAAGGGTCGACGCGGCGTAAAATTTTCGGCTTACCCCGCAAGGAGACTCCCATGGCATTGCGTATCGGCGACGAAGCCCCCAATTTCCAGGCGCAGACCACCGAAGGCCCGATCGACTTCCACAAATGGATCGGCGACAAGTGGGCGATCCTGTTCTCGCATCCCAAGGACTTCACCCCGGTCTGCACCACCGAGCTCGGCACCATGGCCAAATTGAAATCCGAGTTCGACAAGCGCAACACCAGGATCATCGGCCTGTCGGCCGACCCGGTGGAGGACCACAAGAGGTGGGCCAAGGACATCCAGGAGACCCAGGGCGCGGCGATCAACTACCCCATGATCGGCGATGCCGACCTCAAGGTGGCGAAGCTCTACGACATGCTTCCCGCCAGCGAGTCGAGCGAAGGCAAGCGCACCGCGGCGAACAACGCCACCGTGCGCACGGTCTTCGTGATCGGCCCCGACAAGAAAATCAAGCTGATGCTGTTCTACCCGATGACCACCGGCCGCAACTTCGACGAGCTGCTGCGCGTGCTCGATTCCATCCAGCTCACCTCGAAGCACAAGGTCGCCACCCCGGCGAACTGGAAGCAGGGCCAGGACGTCATCATCGCCGGCTCGGTGAGCGACGAGGACGCGAAAAAGCAGTACCCGGCGGGCTGGAAAGCGCCCAAGCCCTATCTCCGGATTGTTCCTCAGCCCAAGCCGTGAGATACATGCTGTAACAATCGGTTACCCCTTCTCGCCGCCCGGGGAGGTAGGCTGCTTCACATGAGACCCGCGAAAGTGCTCGCCCTTATCGCCTTGGCGGCGACGGCATTGACCGCCGGCTCGGCGTTCGCCTGGGGTCGCTCGCACGTTTTCGTCGGCTTCAACTTCGGATTCCCAGGCTATTGGGCGGCGCCCTACTACGCGCCATACCCGTATTACTACCCGGTCCCGGTCGCTGTCGCACCGGCTGCGCCGCCCGTCTATGTCGAGCGCAGCGAGCCCGCCGCCCAGCAACAAGGCATGTGGTATTACTGCGAGCAGTCGCGCGGTTACTACCCCTACGTGACGCAATGTCCAGGCGGCTGGAAAGCAGTACCGCCGGCGCCTGCTCCTGCGCGATGAAAAAGAAACTGATCTTTGGCGGCACAGCGTTGCTCCTGCTCGCCTCTTGCGCCTCGGTGCCCACCGGCCCGAGCGTGATGGTGCTGCCCGGCAGCAACAAGACCTTCGAGCAGTTCCGCTTCGATGACTACGAGTGCCGCCAGTACGCCTCGGAATACTCCGGCGGCAAGACCGCCGAGCAGGCGAGCGCCGATGCCGGCGTAAGAAGCGCGGCAGCCGGCGCAGCCATCGGCGCGCTCGCCGGGGCGGCCATCGGCGGCAACGCGAATTCGGCGGCGGCAGGCGCGGGCCTGGGCGCCGCCGGCGGCGCGATCGCCGGCACCGGCGCCGGAGCGCAGAGCGCGCACACGGTGCAGGGCCGTTACGACATCGGCTATCAGCAGTGCATGTACGCCAAGGGCCACCAGATCCCGATGGCTGCTAGCCGCTATGATCGCCCGTATCGGCCTTCGCGGCCGATGGCGCCGCCGCCTCCGCCGCCTCCCGGCACGCCGCCGCCTCCCCCGCCGCAAAGCTAGCCAAAACAATCGGTTTCTGAGGACTGACGGTAGCCTTCGGCCAATGGGCCGAATGGACTGCGCGCAGGCGCGCACGCCCTACATCACTCCCCTGTATCCATAGCCGCTGGCTGCCGGTTAAAGGGGATAGCGATGCCCAAGTCCGCGTGTGTCCCGTCTCGCCAGATCCTCA
>VBBY01000239.1 GCA_005881595.1 Betaproteobacteria bacterium
GCCGAGGAGGCGATGAATTTCTATGTCTCCATTTTCAGGAATTCGAAGAAGGGAAAGCTCACCCGCTATGGAGACGCGGGGCCCGGCACGAAGGGAACGGTCATGACCGCGGTGTTCCAGCTCGACGGACAGGAATTCATCGCCTTGAACGGCGGGCCGCAGTTCAAGTTCTCGGAGGCCGTATCGTTCGTCGTGAATTGCAAGACGCAGGACGAAGTCGACTACTACTGGGAGAAGCTGCTGGCCGGCGGCGGCAAGGTCCAGGCGTGCGGCTGGCTCAAGGACAAGTTCGGCCTGTCGTGGCAGATCGTTCCGACCGCGCTGCCGGAGCTCCTGAGCGATCCCGATCCCGCAATATCGCAAAGCGTCATGAAGGCGATGATGCAGATGAAGAAGATCGACATCGAAGGCCTGAAGCAGGCCAAGCAGGCGGCAACCAAGTAAGGAGACCACTATGGGTAATCCCGCTCCCGGCTACAAGAAGCACCCGGAGCATCGCATCGATACGAAGCCCGCGAAGGAGCGCGTGCGCGTGACGTTCAACGGCGAGGTCATCGCCGACACGCGCGAGGCCATCAGGATGGAGGAGGGCAGCTATCCCGCGGTCTTCTATTTCCCCCGCAAGGACGTGAAGATGGAGCGGCTGATCCGCTCGAGCCATCGGACGCACTGCCCGTTCAAGGGCGATGCGGCGTATTTTTCACTGGTGAACGGGCCTGAAAACGCGGTCTGGAGCTACGAGCAGCCGTACGACGAGATGAGCGTGATCAAGGAGCGGCTCGCCTTCTACCCCGATAAGGTGGACATCAGCGCGGCATAAATTAGAATGCGCGGCTCTGATGCCGCCGATCATTTCGGTTTCGAACCTCTCGAAGACCTACGCCTCCGGCTTTGAGGCGCTCAAGCGCGTCAATCTCGACATTCGCCGCGGCGAGATCTTCGGCCTGCTGGGGCCGAACGGCGCCGGCAAGACGACGCTCATCAACATCGTCTGCGGCATCGTGACGCCCTCCGCGGGCGCCGTGTCGGTGGGCGGCCATGACATCCTCAAGGACTACCGCGCCGCGCGCGCGATGATCGGCCTGGTGCCGCAGGAATTGACGAGCAATGCGTTCGAGAGCGTCTGGGCGACGGTCAGCTTCAGCCGCGGCCTGTTCGGCAAGCCGGCCAATCCCGGACAAGTCGAGAAGGTGCTCAGGGACCTGTCCTTGTGGGACAGGAAAGACAGCAAGATCATGACGCTCTCCGGGGGCATGAAGCGCCGCGTGCTGATCGCCAAGGCGCTGGCGCACGAGCCGCAGGTGCTGTTTCTCGACGAGCCGACGGCCGGCGTCGATGTCGAGCTGCGGCAGGACATGTGGCAGGTGGTGCGCTTCCTGCGCGATTCGGGCGTGACCATCATCCTGACCACGCACTACATCGAGGAGGCCGAGCTGATGGCCGAGCGCATCGGCGTGATCAGCAAGGGGGAGATCATCCTGGTCGAGGAGAAGGCCGAGCTCATGCGCAAGCTCGGCAAGAAGGTGCTGACGCTCCAGCTGCACGAAGTGCTCGCTGCCATCCCCGCCGGGCTCGCAGCGCATCGCCTGAGCCTGGCGGCCAACGGCCGCGAGCTGGTCTACACCTACGACACGCAGCGCGAGCGCACCGGCATCACCTCCCTGCTCGACGATCTCAACCAGGCGGGCATCGGCTTCAAGGACCTCCAGACCACGCAAAGCTCCCTCGAGGACATCTTCGTCGACCTGGTGCGGCAAAAATAATGAACTACCGCGCGATCTGGGCGATCTACGTGTTCGAGATGGCGCGCACCGGCCGCACGCTGCTGCAAAGCATCGTCGCCCCGGTGATCTCGACCTCGCTGTACTTCGTGGTGTTCGGCGCGGCCATCGGCACGCGCATCGCCGAGATCGACGGAGTCAGCTACGGCGCCTTCATCGTGCCGGGGCTGGCGATGCTGATGCTGCTGACGCAGAGCGTCACGAACGCCTCGTTCGGCATCTACTTTCCCAGGTTCACCGGCGCGATCTACGAGATCCTGTCGGCGCCGGTCTCGTATCTCGAGATCGTGACCGGCTACGTCGGCGCGGCCGCGACCAAGTCGGTGATCCTGGGCCTGATCATCGTCGCGACGGCGGGCCTGTTCGTGCCGCTGCGCATCGCCCATCCGGCCTGGATGCTCGCGTTTCTCCTGCTGACCGCAGTGACCTTCAGCCTGTTCGGCTTCATCATCGGCATCTGGGCGGACGGCTTCGAGCAGCTGCAGTTCGTGCCCCTGCTGGTCATCACCCCGCTGACCTTCCTGGGCGGCACTTTCTACTCCATCAGCGTCTTGCCGCCCTTCTGGCAGACGGTCACCCTGTTCAACCCCGTGGTCTACCTGGTCAGCGGCTTCCGCTGGAGCTTCTACGAGATCGCCGACGTGCACGTGGGAATCAGCCTGGCGATGACCGGCCTGTTCCTCGCCGCCTGCCTGGCCGCGGTATGGTGGATTTTCAAGACCGGCTACCGGCTGAAGACCTGAATGCGCCGCATCCCGATCTTTCTCCTGCTCTGCGCGAGCGCTGCGCTCGGCCA
>VBBY01000240.1 GCA_005881595.1 Betaproteobacteria bacterium
TATGCCTACTGGCCGCATTACGACGTGATCTCTCACCGACACGGAGCGGAAAGCCGCGAAGCTGCCGAACAGTTCGAGAAATTCGACCGTGCCTTCGGCAGCTTGATCAGCCGATTATCGGGAACGCAGTCGCGAATCGTCGCGACCGCCGATCACGGTTTCATCGACGTCGCCCCGGAAGAATCGCTCGAGCTGCCCGCCGAGCTTGCGGCGATGCTCAGGTTTCCCCTGTGCGGAGAGAGGCGCGTTGCCTACTGCTACGTGCATTCCCCGGCACAGTTCACGGATCGGGCAAGGCAGTGGCTGGGGGACCGCGCCGACGTGCTGCCGAGCCGCGAGCTGCTGCGCGAAGGCTGGTTCGGTCCCGGCACGCCGCATCCGCGCATCGACGAGCGCGTAGGCGACGTGGCGCTCGTCATGCGCGGCCGCTATACCGTCAAGGACTGGACGCCGGGGGAGCCGCGGCACCTGCACATCGGCAACCACGGCGGCACGAGCGAAGACGAGATGATGATCCCATTGATAGTGGAGACGACATGAAAGCGACGGTCAACGGCATCAGCACCTACTACGAGATCCACGGCAGGGAAGGCGCACCCTGGCTCACCTTCAGCCACTCGCTCGCCTGCAGCGTGCGCATGTGGGACGGCCAGATCGCGGCGTTCAAGGACCGCTACCGCATCCTGGTCTACGACACGCGCGGCCACGGCGAGAGCATGGCCCCGGGCGGCGCCTACACCCTAGAGCTGCTGGCGGAGGATTTGTTCGAATTATTGAAAAAGCTTCAGATCGCGCGCACGCATTTCGTCGGCCTGTCCATGGGCGGCATGATCGGCCAGACCGTCGCGCTCAAGGAGCGCGCGCTGTTCGAGCGCCTGGTGCTCGCCGACACCGGCCACGCGCAGACGCCCGAAACCATCGCGCAATGGCAGGAGCGCATCCGCACCGCCGAGACGAAGGGCATGCAGCCGCTCGTGCAGCCGACCATCGAGCGCTGGTTCACCGCGCCTTTCCGTAATAGCGAACCTGCCCGCAAGATTGCAGCGATTATTGAAAAAACCCCTGTTGCTGGCTACGTCGGCTGCTGCCACGCGATCTCGAAGCTCAACACCACCGCGCGGCTAAAGGAGATCAAGGGCCCGGTGCTGGCGATCACCGGCGAGCAGGACGCGGCGGCGCCCGGCACGCGCTACATCGGCGAGCACGTTCCCGGGGCGAAGCTGGTGGTCATTCCGCAGGCGGCGCACATCGCCAACATCGAGCAGCCCGAGGCCTTCAATCGCGCTCTTCGGGAGTTCCTTTCATCCCCTGCCAGCGCGCGAGCTTAGCGGAGTGGATGCCGAAGAGATCGAGCACGCGTGCGACCGTGTGCGCGACCAGGTCGTCGATCGATTCTGGCAGCGCATAGAAGGCGGGCACCGGCGGGAAGATGATCCCGCCCATCTCGGTGACCGTCGCCATGTTGCGCAGGTGCGCGAGGTTGAGCGGCGTCTCGCGCGGCAGCAGCACCAGGCGCCGGCGCTCCTTCAGCACCACGTCCGCGGCGCGCGAGACGAGGTCGTCGGCGTGCGCGTGCGCCACTGCGGCCAGCGTCTTCATCGAGCACGGCGCGATCACCATGCCTTCGGTGAGGAACGAGCCGCTGGCGATGGTCGCGGCGATGTCCTTCGGATGATAGGCCGCGTCGGCGAGGTGCTCGAGGTCCTTGCGCTTCATCTTGAGCTCGTGCCAGAGGTTGAGCGCGCCGGCCTCCGACAGCACCGCGTGGCTTTCCCAGCCGGTAGCGCCTTTCAGCGCCTCCAGCATGCGCACGCCGTACACGGCGCCGGTGGCGCCGGTGATGCCCACGATGAGGCGTTTTTTCATGGCCGCTAGCGTACATGCGAACACCATGCTTGTGGTGTTCTGCCCATTCGCTGCGGGTTACTACCTTTCGTACTTCTACCGCTACGTCAACGCGGTCATCGCCAAGGACCTGGTGCAGGACTTTGGGCTGGCGCCCGGCGATCTCGGTCTTCTCACGAGCGCGTACTTTCTCGCCTTTGCCGCTTTCCAGCTGCCGCTCGGCGTGCTGCTCGATCGCTTCGGCCCGCGGCGCTGCACCGCTGCGCTGATGTGCGTCGCCGCGGCGGGCGCGCTCACCTTCGGCCTGGCGCAGGACCTCGCGATGCTCTCTGCCGGACGCGCGCTGATCGGGCTGGGCGTCTCGGCCGGGCTGATGGGCTCGATCAAGGCGTTCACGCTGTGGTTTCCGCGCGAGCGGCTGACTGCGCTCTCGGGCTGGATGATCGCCGTCGGCAGCGTCGGCGCGCTCTCTGCCACCGCGCCGGTGCAGGCGCTGCTCGGATCCTTCGGATGGCGCACGCTGTTTGTCGTGCTCGCTCTC
>VBBY01000028.1 GCA_005881595.1 Betaproteobacteria bacterium
CGAGCAGCGCGCTGCGCTCGCCGGTCGAGGACTCGAGCTTGCCAAGGCGATCTTCGAGCGCCTTCTGGCTCGCCTCGACCTGCTGGCGCAGCAGCTCGATGCGGCGACGCGCTTCGTTATCGTCGAAAAGCCCCTGCGAGAGCGCAGGCCAGGCGAGCGCGCAGCCGAGCGCGAAGGCGGCAGCCTGGCGTATCCCTGGCCGGCGCATCAATATTCGCCGCTATAGAGCATGTCGCCGCGGCGGTTCTTCGCCCAGCAGTCTTCCGCGTGCTCGGTGCAGACCGGTTTCTCCTCGCCCAGGCTTACCGACTCGATCTGATTGTCCTTGGCGCCGAGGATCGCCAACGCCCGCTTGACGCTGTCGGAGCGGCGCTGCCCGAGACCGATGTTGTACTCGCGGCTGCCGCGCTCGTCGGCATTGCCCTGGATCAGCATCTTGGCGCCCGGGTTTTCGCGCAGGTACTTCGCGTGCGCCTCGACCAGCGGGCGGAACTCGTCCTTGATGTCGAACTTGTCGTAGTCGTAGTAGATCGAGCGCCTGGACAGGATGTTGTTCGGGTCCTTGAGCGGACTCGCCGCCGCCGGCTTGCTGGTCAGGTCGACGCGCGCGATCGGCTTGGTCTCGACGGGGGCGGGTTTGGCGGCCCGCTCCTCCACGCGCGCGGGCGCCTGCTCCTCGGGCGTGGTCGCGCAACCCGCGGCCACTGCGGCCGCGGCAAGAGTGGCGATGATGGCTAGGCGCATGGCATCCTTCTCCTTCCTTTCATTCTGTGAATGGTCCCCAGGCCGGCTCACGCACGTCGCCCGCCGTCACGCTCAGACGCTGCTTGACGCGGCCGTCCGAAGACACCGCCGAGAGCACGCCGCGTCCGTCGATCACGGTGGCGAGCAGGATCATCCGACCGTTGGGAGCAAAGCTCGGCGACTCGTCGCGATCGCTGTCGGTGATGATCTGCACCTGGCGGTTGGAGAGATCTAGCAGCGCCACCTGGAACTTGCCTTCGTTGAGCGTGATATAGGCGAGGGTCTTGCCGTCTGGACTCAGGCGCGGGGTCACATTATAGCTTCCCTCGAAGGTGACGCGCTGCGGCTCGCCGCCGGCGGCCGGCATGCGGTAGATCTGCGGGCTGCCGCCGCGATCGGAGGTGAAGTAGATCCACTGGCCGTCGCCCGAGAAGCGCGGCTCGGTATCGATCGCCGCCGAGCTGGTGAGGCGGCGCAGGCCGCTGCCGTCGGCGTTGAGGAGGAAGATCTGCGAGCCGCCCTCGCGCGACAGCGTGACGGCCAGCCTGCGGCCGTCGGGCGACCAGGCGGGCGCCGAGTTCGATCCCCTGAAGTTGGCGATGACGTTGCGCTTGCCGTCGACCAGCGAGTGGACATAGACCACCGGCTTCTTGTTCTCGAACGAGACATAGGCGAGCTTGCGGCCGTCGGGCGACCAGGCCGGCGAGATGATCGGCTCGAACGAGACGAGCGCGGCTTCCTCGCCTGCGCCGTCGGCGTCGGCGATCTGCAGCTCGAAGCGGCTGCCCCGCTTCACCACGTAGGCGATGCGGGTGGAGAACACGCCCTTCTCGCCGGTGAGCTTCTCGTAGACGAAGTCGGCGATGCGGTGGGCGCTGGCGCGCACCTGCTCCTTGCTCAAGGTGTAGGCGATACCGCCGAGCGAGGCCTGCTTCACCACGTCGTAGAGGCGAAACCGCACTTCGTAGCGGCCGTCGGGCCGCGCCGCCACCGAGCCGAGCACCAGCGCGTCGGCCAGGCGCGAGCGCCATTCCGCATAGTTGACCGTCGACGCCTCGGTCGGCGCAGGCGACAGCGGCGGGACTTCGAGGCCGCGGAACAGCCCGCTCCTTTCCAGATCGGCGCGCACGATCGAGGTGATGCCGGACCCAAGGGCCGCCTCGCCGGGGAAAGGAGCGATGGCGATCGGCATGCGCGGGGCGCCGGCGCCGGTGATTTCGATCGAAAGCTGCGCCGCGGCGAGCGGCGTGACCAGTAGAAGCACGGCACCGAGGAAAGCGCGCAAACGCGTCAGCAAGGCCTGCATCCTCCGGGCGTTCTTTGCAAAACGGCGATTATAGGCATCCGCCGCTTTTATTTGTCCTGCGGCCGGAAGCGGAGTTCCAGCTGCCGCTCGAAGAGGTTGAGCTGGTCCGGCTTGGGCAGCGGCGACGCCTTCAGAATGGCGCGTTCTACTGCGTCGTCGTAGCCCCTGTGCCCGCTGGACTTGCGCAGGCGGATGCTGATCACCTCGCCGGTCGGCAGCTGGGTCACATCGAAGATCGCCTCCGGATTGCCGCTCATGTCGCCCGGCAGGCGGATGTTGCCGCGGATCTTCGCGCGGATCTTGTCCACCCAGGTGGCGAGCGCCCGGTCGCGCGCCGCGGCGGCGATCGCCTGCTGGCGCGCTGCAGCCTCGCGCCGCTGGGCCTCGCGGAGCTGCTCGTCGATGGCGCGCTGCTCCTGCGCCACCTCCTCGTTCAGCCGCTTCTTGAAGTCGACGTCCTTTTTCGGCGCCGGCTTCGGCTCGGGTTTGGGTTTCGGCTTCGGCGCCTTGACGGCGATGTCGGGCTTTTGCACCGGAACGGGCTCCGGCTCCAGCTTCGGCGGTGGCGGCTTGGGAGCCTCCTCCACCGGAGCCGGAGCCGGCGGGGCTTCCCACAGCTCGACTACCACCGTCTCGGGGGGATGGCTTTGCCAGCGCACGCCGAGAAACATCACCGCGGCGAGAAACAGGTGCACCAGCGCCGCGAGAACAAACGCAGGCAGGAGCGCCGGCTCGCGGCGCTCCCCGAAGGCAAGAGCCTCTGCGCTCACTGCAGCACCGGCAGGTCGCCGCCTTTGGATCTTGCCTTTTTTATGACATTTGCGAGCTCGGATTTGGTGACGTCGCGTTCATCGACGATCTGGCCTCGAGCGTCGCGCTGCCGGATCCGCAGCCCCTGGTCGGCCCGAACGAAGATCTCGATCGGCACCACGCGCGGCTGGCTCGCCTTGTCGACCGTCGGCAGGTCGATGACGGCCGGCGTGACCAGCGGCGCGGTGACCATGAAGATCACCAGCAGCACCAGCATGACGTCGACGTACGGCACGATGTTGATGTCGTGCATCGGCCCGCGCCTGCGATGCTGGGCCGGCATGGCGCTACTTCACCGCCTGGCGATGGAGGATGTTGGAGAACTCCTCCATGAAGCTCTCGAAGCGGTTGCCCAGGCGCTCGATGTCGTGCGAGTAGCGGTTGTACGCCACCACCGCCGGGATGGCGGCGAACAGGCCGATCGCCGTGGCGACGAGCGCCTCGGCGATGCCGGGCGCCACCTGCGCGAGCGTCGCCTGCTGAACGTTCGCGAGGCTGCGAAAGGCGTGCATGATGCCCCATACCGTGCCGAACAGGCCGACGTAGGGACTCACCGATCCCGTCGAGGCGAGAAAGGCCAGATGGCGCTCGAGGAAATCCATCTCGCGCTGGAAGGTGGCGCGCATCGCGCGCCGCGCCCCGTTCACCATGTCGCTCGGGTCGCTGCCGCCGCGCTGCCCGCGCAGCTTGGCGAACTCGCGGAAGCCGGCCTCGAAGACGCGCTCCAGGCTGCCGATGGTGTGGCGGTTGGTGACCGCGCCCTGGTAGAGCGCGGTGAGCTCGTTGCCGCTCCAGAACTCGCGCTCGAACTGCTCGGTCTGGCGGCGCGCGCGCCGGATCGCGAACCACTTCTGGAAGATGAACATCCACGACAGGAAGGACACCGCGATCAGCAGCACCAGCACCACCTTGACGACGACGCTGGCGTTGACGACCAGGGTCCAGATATCGATGTCCTGGGTCACGGTCATTTGAGCGCCTGTTCGAGTTCTTGGGGCAAGCGCGCCGGCCTCATCCGGTCGCGGTTCACCAGCGCGAGCGTAATGTCGGCTTCGACAAGGAGCTCGCCGCCGCGTTCCACGCGCTGGCGGAAGACCAGGCTCGCGCGGCCCATTTTAACCACTTCGGCACTCACCGCCAGCAGCTCGTTGAGGTGCGCGGGCTGGTGGTACTTCACGACGATCTGGTAGACGAGGAACAGCACGCCATGCTCCCCGAGCAGGCGCGCGAGGTCGATGCCGGCCGCATTGAGAAGCTCGCTGCGCGCGCGCTCCATGAACGCGAGGTACTGGGCGTGGAACACGACACCGCCGGCGTCGGTGTCCTGGAAGTACACCCGGACCGGAATCCGGAATGGACTCTTCAATGGTCGGACAGCAGATCGCGCGCCGCCGCCGGCGCGACGATGCCGAAGTGGCGGTAAGCGGAGAGCGTGGCGATGCGCCCGCGCAGCGTCCTCTGCAGGTAGCCTTGCTGGATGAGGAAGGGCTCGAGCACGTCCTCGATGGTTTCGGCGTCCTCGCCGATGGCATGCGCGAGGTTGTCGAGGCCGACCGGGCCGCCGGAGAACTTCTCGATCACCGCGAGCAGCAGCTTGCGGTCCATGAGGTCGAGCCCGAGCACGTCGACGTCGAGCATCTTGAGCGCGGCCTCGGCGACCGGCTTGGACACGGTGCCGTCCGCCTTCACCTGCGCGTAGTCGCGCACGCGGCGCAGGATCCGGTTGGCGACGCGCGGCGTGCCGCGCGAGCGGCAGGCGATCTCGACCGCGCCGTCGTCATTGAGAGACACCTGCAGCAGGCGCGCCGAGCGGCGCACGATCGTCGCCAGCTCGTCCTGGCTGTAGAACTCCAGGCGCGCGACGATGCCGAAGCGGTCGCGCAGCGGGTTGGTCAGCATGCCGGCGCGCGTGGTGGCGCCGGCAAGCGTGAACGGCGGCAGATCGAGCTTGATCGAGCGCGCCGCCGGGCCCTCGCCGATCATGATGTCGATCTGGAAGTCCTCGAGCGCGGGGTAGAGGATCTCCTCGACTACCGGCGACAGGCGGTGAATCTCGTCGATGAACAGCACGTCCCTGGGTTCCAGATTCGTCAGCAGGGCGGCGAGATCTCCCGGGCGCTCGAGAACCGGCCCCGAGGTCTGGCGCAGGTTGACCCCCATCTCGCGCGCGATGATGTGCGCGAGCGTGGTCTTGCCCAGCCCCGGCGGGCCGAACAGCAGCACGTGGTCCAGCGCCTCGCCGCGCGCGCGCGCCGCCTGGATGAAGATCTCCAGCTGGCCGCGGATCTTCTCCTGGCCGACATACTCGGCGAGGGTGGCGGGACGCAGCGAGCGCTCGAACTGCTCCTCCTGGGCGGAGGTCGGCTTGCCCGAGATCAGCCGGTCGGTTTCAACGCTCACACCGGCATTCTGCCCCAGAAAAAAAAGGGCGGCAGAGCCGCCCTTTTCCCTGAGCGAAGTTTCCTCTATCTAGCGGAAGTTCCAGACCACGCCGACGCTGATGACATCGACGTCGGACTTACCGATGTCGCCGCCACCGACCTTGCTGTAGCGCTGCCATTCGCCCCGCACGCCGACCTCTCTTGAAAAGTCATACCGAACGCCAAAACCGTATGTGAGATCGTTGTTCGTGTGCTTGAAATTGCCGACGAAGTTCGTGTTTTCCTTCGCATCGGCAAAGTACAAACCCAGTCTGCCGAACACCGAAAACTGATTGGCAACCGGATACGATCCAATACCGGAAAGCTCCCACGCGGTGGCTTTGAACTCATCGGTCAAGCCAAGACCGCTGGCCTTGGCCTTGCCGAAGTCCGTGTAGCCGAGTTCAGCCGCGAAGTTGCGATTGATGTTATAGCCGCCGAGGATCTTGAAAGCGGTGTCTTTGTCATCGCACGAAATTCCCGTGCCTCCGAGGCCGCTACAGCCATCTTTCACCTTCGATTGACCAATGTTGCCGCCGAGGTACCAGCCGGTCTCGCCGCGCGCTTGCGCCATGCTTACCGCCGGAGCCGCCATTACGGTGGCGCCCAGCATTGCTGCCAGAAGAACTTTCTTGTCCCCTCTCATTGCGTTGCTCCTTTCGTCTTCGTATTGATGGAAAATCCCGCTCGAACCGCGGGCAGTAAGACTAGCGGAATTGACAGAAAAACAACGTGGCGAAGGATAATTCGGCCAAAATTGGGCCGAATTTGCGGGCTACTGTTGTGCCGACGCTACAGCGGAGCCCGGTGGAAGCTCAGTACCGGTACTGGATCCCGAGCGAGAAGAAGTCGATCTTGGAGTCCCTGATCCGCTCGAATTCCGCGCGCACATCCCACTCCCGGGTCAGGCGGTAAGCGAGTCCTAGCCCGACGTGCGCCTCGTTGTCGTTCTTGCCAAGCTTGATAGTGGTTCCTGCAAGGCTGGCCTCGTGGCTCTCCGCCTTGACCTTCGCGATCCCGAGTTTGCCGAACACCTCGAGGTCCCACAGTGGAATGGTCGCGACCGCGGCGGCACTCAATGCGCTTGCCCTGGCGCGCACCGTGGCCGATTCGGCGCCCGAGGTCGCCGTGAGCGAGGCCTTGTCGTAATCGATGAACGAGCCCTCGAAACCGAAAACCCGGTTGATCCTGTAGCCGGCGAACATCTTCCAGCCCTTGCCCCGGGGATCGCACGCTGCGAGCGCCGCGCCGGGCGGCAGCTCGCTGCCGCACCAGTGTTTTGCCTTGGATGGCCCGATGCTGAGGCCGAAATACCCGCTGCCATCCTGCGCCAGCGCCAGCGCCGGCAGTGTCAATGCGGCCGCCGCGATCACGGCCACGAACACGTGCTTCTCCCTTCTCATCGAGCGTCTCCTTTCTTCGTTTTTTGACCGGTACGGCACTAGCTTACGGACAAGCTCAAGACTTCGCCAGAGTTTTGAGCGCGGCACGGATGCCGTCGGCCACCGCGATGCCTGCCGGCAGCCCCTTGACGGCGGCGAGCGCTTCCTTCTCGCTGTAGCCGAGCCCGACCAGCGCATGGACCACGTCGGAGGCGGATTCGCGCGCCGGCGCGGCGCTCGCCTCGACGAGCTTGCCCTTCAGCTCGAGCAGCAGCCGCTCGGCGGTTTTCTTGCCGATACCGGGCACTTTGACCAAGCGGCCCGCTTCCTGCATCGCCACCGCCTCGGCCAGGTCGGCGACCGACAGCCCGGACAGCACCGAGAGCGCGGTGCGCGCACCGATGCCCGAGATGCGGATCAGCTGGCGGAACGCCGCGCGCTCCTCGGGCGTCGCGAAGCCGTACAGCGTGTGCGCGTCCTCGCGCACCACGAGATGCGTGAGCAGGCTCACGGCCTCGCCGGTCGGCGGCAGCTGGTAGAAGGTGCTCATCGGCACGTCGAGCTCGTAGGCGACGCCGCCGACGTCCACCAGCACCTGCGGCGGGTGCTTCGCCGCGAGCCGCCCGGTCAGCCGGCCGATCAGACGAGCCTGCCTTTGCGCACGCGAAAGCCCTTAGTCGAGAGCGCGCCGAGCTTGCCGCCATGGGCATGGCAGATCGCGCAAGCGAGCGCATCGGCGGCGTCGGGCGCCGGGTCGCCGGGCAGGGCGAGCAGGCGCCGCACCATGTGCTGCACCTGCCGTTTTCTGGCGTGGCCGTTGCCGACCACCGACTGCTTGACCTGGAGCGCGGTGTACTCCGCGACCGGCAGGCCGGCGAGCACCGCTGCGCAGATCGCCGTGCCGCGCGCCTGCCCGAGCGCGAGCGTCGATTGCGGATTGGCGTTGACGAACACTATCTCGACCGCGACCTCGCCCGGGGCGTGCGCCGCGATGATGCCGTTCAGCCCCTCGAGGATCGCTTTCAGCCTGGCCGCCAGGTCGCCGGCGCCGGATTTGACGCAGCCGCTCGTCACGTAGCGCAACCGCGCGCCGCTCGACTCGATCACTCCGAAGCCGGTGATCCGCAGCCCGGGATCGATGCCGAGGATTCTCAGTCGATCACCGCGGTGGTGTACACGTCCTGCACGTCGTCGAGACTCTCGAGCGCCTCGAGCAGCCGGCGCAGGCTCGCGGCCTCGCCGCCCGCGAGCGAGCTCTCGGCGTTCGGCTGCATCGTGATTTCGGCGAGCTCGGGCTTGAGGCCCGCCTTTTGCAGCGCCGCCTTCACCGTCGCGAAATCGGCCGGCGCGCAGATCAGCTCGACCGAGCCGTCGTCGTTCTTGAGCACGTCCTCGGCGCCCGCGTCGAGCGCAGCCTCCATGACGCGGTCTTCGCTGGTGCCGGGCGCGAATACGAACTGGCCGACCTGGCGGAACAGGTAAGCGACCGAGCCGTCCGAGCCGAGGTTGCCGCCGTTCTTGGTGAACGCGTGGCGCACTTCGGCCACGGTGCGCGTGCGGTTGTCGGTCAGGCAGTCGACCATGATCGCGGCGCCGCCGGGCCCATAGCCTTCATAGCGCGCCTCGTCGTAGGTCACGCCGTCGAGCTGACCCGCGCCGCGCTTGATCGCGTTCTGCACGCTGTCCTTGGCCATGTTGGCCTCGCGCGCCTTGTCCATCGCCAGGCGCAGGCGCGGGTTGGTATCCGGGTCGCCGCCGCCGAGCCTCGCCGCGACCGTAATCTCCTTGATGAGTCGCGTGAAGACCTTGCCCTTCTTCGCGTCCGCGGCGGCCTTGCGGTGCTTGATGTTCGCCCATTTGCTGTGTCCCGACATAGTATGATTTTACGTCATGGCCTCGCCTTTGCTCATAGCGAAGAACCGCCGTTGAGCGAGGCGTCGTACCGGGCCTGGGGCGTGGCTTTCGCGTTGATCGGGGTGCTCGCATTCTCGTTTCGCCCGATCCTCATCAAGCTGTCCTACGCCGCCCACCCGGTCACGCCGACCACGCTGCTCTTTCTGCGCATGATGCTGGCGCTGCCGTTCTTCGCTGCGATCGCATGGTGGCTGCGCGGGCAGCAGCCGCGGCTCGGCGCGCGCGACTGGGCGGGTGTCGTGGCGCTCGGCTTCATCGGCTACTATGCCGCGAGCTTTCTCGATTTCATCGGCCTGCAGTACGTCGGCGCCGGGGTCGGCCGGCTGGTCCTGTTCCTCTATCCCACGCTGGTGCTGCTGCTGTCGTTCCTGTTCCTCGCCAAGCCGGCCAGCCGCCGGGAAGTGCTCGCGCTCGTGCTGAGCTATGCCGGAATTGCCCTCGTGCTGTCGAGCCAGGTCGACACGACGCCGGAGGGCAGGTTGTTCGTCCTCGGCGTGCTGCTGGTGTTCGCCTCCGCGCTTTGCTACGCGGTCTACCTCGTCGCCGGCAGCCAGATGGTGAAACGGGTGGGCTCCATGCGCTTCACCGCGTTTACCATGGTCGTTGCCACCGTGCCGGCCGCAGCGCAGTTCCTCGTGCTTGAGCCGGTTTTCGCCCTCGAGCTGCCCGCCGCGGTATGGTGGTACGCGGCCATCATGGCGACCTTCAGCACGGTGCTGCCGGTGTTCCTGCAGGCCGAGGCGCTCAAGCGCATCGGCGCCAACCGCTTCGCCCTGATCGGTGCGGTCGGGCCGGTGAGCGTCGCGCTGACGAGCGCGCTCGGGCTCGATGAGCCGTTCACGTGGCGGCAGGCGGCAGGCGGGCTGCTGGTGATCGCCGGGGTGCTTCTCGCCACGCTCAGGTCACGCTCATGAACATCTTCAAACCCTAGGAACAATCATGGACCTCGGAATTCGCGGCAAGACCGCCCTCGTCTGCGCGGCGTCGAAAGGTCTCGGCAAGGGCTGCGCCGCGTCGCTCGCAGCCGAAGGCGTGAATCTCGTCATCACCGCGCGCGGGCGCGAGGCGCTCGAGGCGACGGCCGCGGCGCTGCGCGAGCGCTTCGGCATCCAGGTGACGGCGGTGCCGGGCGACATCAGCACGGAAGAGGGCCGGCAGGCGGCGCTGCGCGCCTGCGCCTCGCCCGACATCCTGGTCAACAACGCCGGCGGCCCGCCGCCTGGCGACTTTCGCGACTGGGACCGCGAGACCTGGATCAAGGCGCTCGAGACCAACATGCTCGCGCCGATCCTGATGATCCGCGCGGTGGTCGACGGCATGATGGCGAAGAGCTTCGGGCGCATCGTCAACATCACCTCGGGCGCGGTGAAGTACCCGATCCCCGAGCTCGGCCTGTCGAACGGCGCGCGCACCGGCCTCACCGGCTTCATCGCCGGGCTGTCGCGCAAGACCGTGCGCCACAACGTGACCATCAACAACCTGCTGCCCGGCCCTTTCGACACCGACCGGCTGCGCTCGAACTTCCAGTTCAACGCCAAGGCGAGCGGCAAGAGCTACGAGGAGCTGCGCAAGGCCCGCGCCGAGGCGAACCCTGCGGGCCGCTTCGGCAGCATCGAGGAATTCGGCGATGCCTGCGCCTACCTGTGCAGCGCGCAGGCGGGTTACATTACCGGCCAGAACCTGCTGCTGGACGGCGGCGCCTATCCGGGGACGTTCTGACATGAAGCGAATTTCTTTCCTCATTGCATCGCTGCTCTGCGCAGAAATCGCCTGCGCGCAGAGCTACCCGAATCGCGCGGTCAAGGTCATCGTTCCCTGGACGCCCGGCCAGGCGACCGATATCGCGGCGCGCGTCGTGGCGCAAAAGCTCCAGGAAGCGCTCGGCCAGGCTTTCGTGATCGACAACAAGCCCGGGGCCGGCGGCGCGATCGGCACCGACGCGGTCGCAAAGAGCCCGCCCGATGGCTACACGCTGCTCGCGGCTTCGAGCGGCCCGCTCTCGATCATGCCGAACCTGCAGAAAACCCCTTACGAGCCGCTCAACGACTTGGCGCCGATCAGCCTGGTCGCGGCGACGCCTTTTGCGCTCGTCACGCATCCGGCGTTTCCTGCGAACAACGCGAAGGAGTTCATCGCGCTGGTGAAGGCGAATCCTGGCAAGTACACCTTTTCCTCGTCGGGGACCGGCGCCACCGCGCACCTGTTCACCGAGCTCTTCAATTCGATGGCGCAGATCCAGGCGCGTCACGTGCCGTACAAGGGCAGCGCGCCGGCGATCACCGACATCATCAACGGCCAGATCACCTATACGATCGAGACGGTGGCGGCGACGGTCGGCCATATCAAGGCCGGGCGGCTCAAGACCTTCGGCGTTTCGACCGCGCGGCGCACCGCCGCGATGCCCGATGTGCCGCCACTTGCCGAGACCGCGGAATTGCCGGGCTACGACGCCGCCGCCTGGATCGGCTACGCCGCGCCGGCGGGAACGCCGCGCGAGGTCCTGGTGCGTCTGTCCGCCGAGATCCAGAAAGCCCTGCAGTCCGGCGACCTGAAGGATCGCATGGTCAACATCGGGCTCGACCCGGTCTCCAGCACGCCCGACGAGATGGCCGCCTTCATGCGGCGCGAGCAGGAGCGCTACGCCGCGATCATCAAGGCGGCGAATATCAGGCTCGAGTGAAACCGGAGGTCAGGCGCATCGCCGGCGCGCTGGGCGCCGAGATCCTCGGCGTTGATCTGACGCAGCTTTCGAGCGAGACCGTCGCGGCGATCCGGCGCGCCTTCCTCGAGCACCAGGTGATCTTCTTCCACGACCAGCCGCTCACGCCGGCGCAATTCATGGGGTTCGCGCGGCACATGGGAAGGCCGATCGAGTATCCGTTCGTGAAGGGCATCGAGGGCTTTCCCGAGATCATCGAGGTGAAGAAGCTCGAGCACGAGCGCCAGAACTTCGGCGGCATCTGGCATTCGGACACCACTTATCTCGAAGAGCCGCCGATGGGCTCGATGCTGCTCGCGCGCGAGGTGCCGCCTTACGGCGGCGACACCGAGTTCGCCAGCCAGTACCTCGCCTACGAGACGCTGTCCGCGGGGATGCAGCGCTTGCTGGAGGGCCTCACCGCAGTCAATGCCTCCGCAAAAGCGGATGTGACCAGGACGCGTGAAGATCGCGTCAAGGAAAAAGGCGGTGGCGGCAGGGTTTATGCGGCGGAGCATCGCGTCGTCCGCACCCATCCGGAAACGGGCCGCAAGGCCCTTTACGTGAACATCGCGCATACAGTGCGCTTCAGCGGCATGACCGAGGAGGAAAGCGCGCCCTTGCTCGCGTTTCTTTTCCGCCACCAGGTCAAGCCCGAGTTCACCTGCCGCTTCAAGTGGCGCGCGGGCTCGCTGGCGTTCTGGGATAACCGCTGCACGCAGCACAACCCGGTGAACGACTATCACGGGCACCGGCGCGTGATGCATCGGATTACCCTGGCAGGAGACAGACCCCGCTAATACCGAAGCGCGCGCCGAATCAACGGAAAGCACAGCACGGCGAGCGCGAGCGCACCCAGGCCGCCGGCGATCGGCCGCTCGAAAAATGCGAGCAGCCGGCCGTCCGCCTTGATCATCGAGCTGATGAAGTTCTCCTCCAGCATGCCGCCCAGCACCATGCCGAGGATCGCCGGCGCGATGGGAAAGCCGTTCTCTTCCATCACGTAGCCGATCACCCCGAAAACCAGCATCAGCGTGACGCCGAAGATGGAATTGTTGATGGCGAACGAGCCGACCACGCAGAACAGCAGGATCGCCGGCATCAGCACGCAGCGCGGCGCGCGCAGCATCTGCTTTGCGCCCTTGATGGCCGCCCAGCCGAGCGGCAGCATGAGCAGGTTGGCGAGGATGAACACCATGAAGATGGCGTAGATCGCCACTGCGTTGTTCATGAAGATGGTCGGGCCGGGATTGAGACCCTTGATGTAGAGCACGCCGATCACGATCGCGGTGATCGAGTCGCCCGGGATGCCGAACACCAGCGCCGGAATCCAGGCGCCGGCGAGCGCGCTGTTGTTCGAGGCGCCCGCTTCGATGATGCCCTCGACGTGGCCGGTGCCGAATTTCTGCGGCTCCTTGGAGAATCGCTTCGACATCGCGTACGACATCCAGGCGGCGATGTCTGCACCCGCGCCGGGCAGCGCGCCGATTGCGGTGCCGAGCGCGCTGCCGCGGAGGATGGACAGCCAGTAGCGGCGCGTGAGCTGCCACATGCCGTTGAACACGTTGCCGATGCGCGTCTGGGCCATCTCCCAGGGCTGGTCGATGGTGGCGACGTTGCGGATGATTTCCGACACCGCGAACATCCCGATCATGATCGGGATCAGCGTGAGGCCTCCGGCAAGCTCCGCATTGCCGAAGGTGAAGCGCGGAAATCCCGCCGGGTTGTCGAGCCCTACCGAGGCGACCAGCAGGCCGGCGAGCAGCGAGACGATGCCCTTCAGCGGATTCGCCAGCGCGAGGAACACCGCGCTCGCCAGGCCGAGCACCACCAGCCAGAAATATTCGAAGGACGAAAACCTGAGCGCGATCTCGGCCAGCGCCGGCGCCGCGGCGATCAGCACCGCGGTGCCGAACAGCCCGCCGATGACGGAGAACACGAGCCCGGCGCCGAGCGCGAGCTCGCCCTGGCCCTTCTTCGTCATCGCATAGGCTTCATCGGTGTAGGCCGCCGAAGCCGGCGTTCCCGGCATGCGCAGCAGGCAGCTCGGAATGTCGCCCGCGAAGATCGCCATCGCAGTAGCCGTCACGATGGAAGCAATGGCCGGCACCGGCGGCATGAAGAAGGTCACCGGCACGAGCAGTGCCGTGGCCATGGTGGCAGTGAGCCCGGGCACCGCGCCGACGAACAGTCCGAACACCGCCGAGCCGAGGATCACCCAGAGCACGTAGGCATCGAACAACTGCGACAGCGCCTGGGCGAGGACAGTGCCGGTCACGTCAGAACGCGAAGCGCTCGAGCACGCCCCAGGGCAGCGGGATGCGCAGCAGCTTGTAGAACGCGAGGTGGATCACTATAGGCGCCAGCACGGCGACCGGGACGACGATGCGCCAGGACGCTCCCATCAAACGCGTCCAAAGAGCCATCAGCATGAGCGCGGTGAAATGAAACCCGAGCGTATCGGCGGCGATGATGTAAAAGCCCAGCCCGCCCAGGACCGAGGCGACGGCGGCCAGCGGCCGCCCGCCGTGCGCCCACTCCGGCAGGGTCATCCAGGGACCGCGGCGCCGCGCGCCCGCGTAAACCAGCCGCGCGCCGCAAACCCCGAGGCCGATCGCGATCAGCCCCGGAAACCATGCCGGCCCGAACTTCTGCCCCGGCATCTCCGGAAATCCCTGGATATGCCAGAGCAGCACCGCCGCGAGCGCGAGCAGGGCCACGCCCGTGACGGCGTCATTGACTTTCAAGCTACTTGGCGAGGCCGACGGCTTTGAGGGCGGCACCCAGATCGCTGTCCGACTTCGCCATGAACTTCGCTGTCCCCTCGGGATCGGCCCACAGCACGCCGAAGCCGCGGCTCGCCATGAAATCCTTGTAGTCCTTGGAGTCGTAGACCTTCTTCAGCGCGTTGACGAGCGTCTTGTGCACGTCGGCCGGAATCCCCTTCGGCGCGGCAATCACGCGCCAGGCGGCGATGGCCCAATCGGTGCCGAGCTCCTTCCTGAGGGTCGGCACGCCCGGATAGAGCGCCGGCGGGTTGGCATCCATGATGGCGAGCGCCCGCACCTTGCCCGCATCGATCATCGAGCGCGCCTCGGGAATCGAGCAGGGCACTACGTCCACGCCGCCGGCGACGAGGTCCTGCAGCCCGGGCGCCGCGCCGTTCGAGGGTACCCATGGCAGCGCGGTGGGCTCGACGCCCTGGTCCTTGAGCAGTCCGGCGATCGCCAGATGCCAGATCCCGCCCTGCCCGGTGCCGGAGGCTTTCATCTTTCCCGGCGTCGCCTTGATCGCGGCGATCAGGTCCTTCGTGCTCTTGTAGGGCGAGTCCACCCTGACGTGGATTCCCGCCGGGTCGGCGTTCACCAGGCCGACTGGCGTGTAGTCCTTGTAGGTGAGCGGTGTGAGCCCGACCCAATGCATCATGGTGATCTCGACGGTGATCATGCCGAGGGTGTAGCCGTCGGCCGGCGACGACGCGATCGCCTGGTGCCCGACGACCCCGGAGCCGCCGGTGCGATTGACGACGTTGATAGGCTGCTTCAGCTCCCTCTCGAGGAGGCTGGCGATGATGCGGGCGGTGGCGTCGGTACCGCCGCCCGCGCCCCAGGGCACGATCAGTTGAACCGGACGCTGCGGATACTGCGCGTGCGCGGCGGCCGCCGCGAAGAACAGCAAAGCTGCGACGAGTCTTTTCATGGCTTCCTCCTCCGGGTGACGCAGTCATTGTAACCATCCCGAGAGTAGAATTTTCCTTTTGGAGAACGCCATGAACGCACCCGCGCAAGCCGGCCTGCCGGCGCTGCCTCTCAAGGATCCAAAGCTGTTCCGCGAGCAGTGCTATATCGACGGCCAGTGGGTCAGCGCGGACGCGAAGAAAACGCTGGCCGTGATCGACCCCGCCAGCGGACAAACGCTCGGCACGGTTCCAGACATGGGCGCCGCCGAGACGCGGCGCGCGATCCAGGCCGCGGAGCGCGCCTGGCCGGCGTGGCGCGCGAGGACGGCGAAGGAACGCGCCGTCATCCTGCGCAAGTGGTTCGACCTGATGATGGCGAGCCAGGATGACCTCGCGCAGCTGCTCACTGCGGAGCAGGGCAAGCCGCTCGCTGAAGCGCGCGGCGAGATCGCCTACGGCGCTTCGTTCATCGAGTGGTTCGCCGAGGAAGGCAAGCGCGCCTACGGCGACACCATCCCCTCGCCGTGGACAGACAAGCGGGTCCTCGTGATCAAGCAGCCGATCGGCGTCGCGGCGCTGATCACGCCGTGGAACTTCCCGAACGCGATGATCACGCGCAAGGCCGGGCCAGCGCTCGCCGCCGGCTGCACCGTGGTGCTCAAGCCCGCCGGCAAGACGCCCTACTCGGCGCTCGCCATGGCCGAGCTCGGCGAGCGCGCCGGCATCCCGAAAGGCGTGTTCAACGTCATCACCGGAAATTCGCGCGCTATCGGCGGCGAGCTGTGCGCCAACCCCGCGGTGCGCAAGCTCTCCTTTACCGGCTCAACGGAGACCGGGCGCACGCTCATGAAGCAGTCCGCCGACACGATCAAGAAGCTCTCGCTCGAGCTCGGCGGCAACGCGCCGTTCATCGTGTTCGACGATGCCGACCTCGATGCCGCGGTCGAAGGCTCGATCGCTTCCAAATACCGCAACGCCGGCCAGACCTGCGTCTGCGCCAATCGCATCTATGTCCAGGACGGCGTCTATGACGCCTTCGCCGCCAGGCTCGCGGAGAAGGTGAAGGGATTCAAGGTCGGCCCCGGCACCGAGCCCGGGGTCGTGATCGGCCCGCTGATCGACCAGCAGGGCCTGGAGAAGGTGGAGAAGCACGTCGCGGACGCGCTCGGCAAAGGCGCCAGAGCGATCGTCGGCGGCAAGCGCCATGAGCGCGGCGGCCTGTTCTTCCAGCCCACCGTGCTCGCGAACGTCACCCCCGCCATGCTGGTCTCGCGCGAGGAGACCTTCGGACCGGTGGCGCCCTTGATCCGCTTCAAGACCGAGGCGGAGGTGATCCGCCTCGCGAACGACACCGAGTTCGGGCTGTCGGGCTACTTCTACAGCCGCGACGTCGGCCGCATCTTCAGGGTCGCCGAGGAGATGGAGACCGGCATCGTCGGCGCCAACGTCGGCATCATCTCTACCGAGGTTGCGCCGTTCGGCGGGGTGAAGCAGTCGGGCCTCGGCCGCGAAGGCTCCAGGTACGGGCTCGAGGAATTCCTGGAAGTCAAGTACATCCTGCTGGGCGGCATCGACAAGTGAGCGAGCCGGTCCAAGGCGAAGAATTCAAGGACGACTTTCGCAAGGCGCTGCCGAAAGAGCTGGTGCAGCGCCTCACCCGCCGCTCGGCGTGGCGCTCAAGCGCCGCGCTTCTGCAGGACATATTTGTACTGATTGTTTCCGTTTCGGTGGCGCTCGCCTTCTGGCCGAATCCGCTCATCGTCGGCTTGGCGGTCATCATCATCGGCACTCGCCAGCACGCGCTCTTCGTCATGGCGCACGACGCAGCGCACTATCTGCTCTACGACTCGCGCTGGCTCAACGACGCCGTGGGCCGCGCCTGCTCGACGGTGCAGGGGCTCTCGATGCGCACCTACCGCGTGATCCATCGCCTGCACCACAACCACCTGTACGGCGAGCTCGATCCGGACACCGCGCTGCATGGCGGTTATCCGCGCGGCCGCGCCTACCTCGTCAAGAAGCTTCTCAAGGACCTTGCAGGGCTGACGGCGTGGAAAACGTACACTTATTTCCTCGGCGGGGCGCCGGCGCTGAACACCGCGACCAATAAAGCGCTCCGGCCGCTCGACGATACTTCATCCAAACTGCGCGACGAAGCGCGTGCTGACCGAAATGCCGTGATTGCTTTTCACGTAATAGCCTTAGGCCTGTTCGCGCTCAGCGGCTACCTTGTCCGATACCTCGTGCTGTGGATCCTGCCGCTCGTGACGGTGGTGCAGGCTATTCTCAGGCTGCGCGCGATCGCCGAGCACGGCGCGACCACCGATTTTTCCTCGCCGCTCACCGCGGCACGCACCAACGTCGCGCCGGCCTGGCTCGAGTGGCTGATCTTTCCGCACCAGGTGAACTACCACATCGAGCACCATCTCTACGCCTCGGTGCCGCACTACAACCTGCGCTCGCTGCACCGCGAGATGCTCGAGCGGGGCGTCCTCGACGGCGCCGAGGTCGTGCCTTTCGCGGTCACGCTGGGGAAGATTTTCGCAGCTTCAGCCGCATCGCCTGCATCGACGAATTGACGAACCCCAGCTTGCGGTACAGATCCTGCGCGTTGTCGTTCTGCAGGTCGGTGAGCAGCGTGATGCGCAGGACTCCTTCGGCGCGCGCCTGCTGGATCACGTACTCGAGCAGCCGCGTGCCGATTCCCTGGCGGCGGTATTCCGGCTGCACGATGAAATCCTCGAACAAGGCCGCCTTGCCGCCCTCGGCGGTGCTGATGGTGTAAAGCAGGCTCGCCATCCCCACCACCTTGCCGGCTTCGCGGGCGACGAAAATGCGCCCGCGCGAGCGATCGTGGAGGATCGCGTCGAGCGCTTCGCTTTGCTTCTCGGCGTTCGGCGAGAACTCGGGTTCCTGGGTGAACAGCAGCCCGAGCAGGCGGACCAGGTGGGGAATGTCCGAGGGCGCGGCGGAGCCGAAGCTGGTCTGCAGCATCAGACGTTGAAGCGGAAGTGGATCACGTCGCCGTCGCGCACAGTGTAGTCCTTGCCCTCCAGGCGCAGCTTGCCAGACTCCTTGGCGCCCTGCTCGCCGCCGCAGGCGACGAAGTCGTCGTACGACGCGACCTCGGCCCGGATGAAGCCGCGCTCGAAGTCGGTGTGGATCGCCCCGGCCGCCTGCGGCGCGGTGGCCCCCGCCGGAATGGTCCAGGCGCGCACCTCCTTCGGACCGGCGGTGAAGTAGGTGTGCAGCCCGAGCAGCTGGTACGCGGCGCGGATCACGCGGTTGAGCCCCGGCTCGTCCATCCCCATGTCCTCGAGGAACAGCTTCTTGTCCTCCTCCGGCATGCCGGCGATCTGCGCTTCGATCGAAGCGCTGATCGGGACCACCGGTGCGCCCTCCTTGGCCGCGTACGCCTCGACTTGTTCGAGGAGCTTTTGGGATCCCTGTTCGCCGATGTTGGCGACATACATGACGGGCTTCATGGTGAGGAGAAAGAGCGGCCTCAGCAGCGCGCGCTCCTCCTTCGAAAGTTCGGCGCTGCGCGCCGGCAGCCCCGCATCCAGAGCTTGCCCGACTTTTTTCAAGGCGGAAACGAGGCGTTGCGCCTCCTTGTCGCCGCCAGTCTGCGCCAGCTTCTCGTGCTTGGCGAGCTGCCTTTCCACCGCCTCCAGGTCGGCGAGCGCCAGCTCGGTGTTGATGGTCCCGATGTCCGACAGCGGATCGATCCTGCCCGCGACGTGGATCACGTTCGGGTCGTCGAAGCAGCGCACCACGTGCGCGATGGCGTCGGTCTCGCGGATGCTGGCGAGGAACTGGTTGCCGAGCCCTTCGCCCCTGGAGGCGCCGGCGACGAGGCCCGCGATGTCGACGAACTCGACCACCGCCGGCACCACCTTCTGCGGCTGGGCGATCTCGGCGATGACCTCGAGCCGCAGATCGGGCACCTGCACGATGCCGACGTTGGGCTCGATAGTGCAGAACGGATAGTTATCCGCCGCGATGCCTGCTCTGGTGAGGGCATTGAAGAGGGTCGACTTGCCGACGTTCGGCAAGCCGACGATCCCGCACTTCAGGTTCATTTCCTGCCGAACAGGGACTTCAGCGAAGACCTGAGGCCGCCTTCCTTCACAGGCTCTTTTTTCTCCGGCTCTTTTTTCGGTTCCGGTTCCGTGTGCAGCTTCTGCATGGCACTCTGGATGTCGCCCGACAGGCATTGCGGCAGCACGGCCAGGGACCTGTCGATGGCCGCATCGATCGCCGCACGCTCCTCGGCCGGGGGTTTTTGCAGCACGTAGTCGGCGCCTTCCATTCCGGCCGGGGGCTTGCCGACCCCCAGGCGCAGGCGCCAATAGTCGTGCGTGGCGAGGCGCTGCGAGATGTCCTTCAGGCCGTTGTGGCCGGCGATGCCGCCGCCCTGCTTGATCCTGGCGGTGCCGGGCGGGAAATCGAGCTCGTCGTGCACCACCAGGATTTCCTCGGGCTTGATCTTGAAGAACCCGGCGAGCATCTGCACCGCGCGGCCGCTCGCGTTCATGAAGCTCTGCGGCATGAGCAGCCAGGCGCCGCTCGGCTCGTGCCGGCCGACCAGCGCCTGGAACTTGTTGTCCTTGCGCAGCACGATGCCGTTGGCCGAGGCGAAGCGCTCGACGAGCCAGAACCCCGCGTTGTGGCGCGTGCGTTCGTGCTCCTTGCCCGGGTTGCCCAGGCCGACGACGAGACGGATCAAGGTAGGTTACTTTTTCTCTTTTTTCTCGGGTTTTTCCGGCTTTTCGGGCTTCTCGGCGGCCTTCGGAGCAGCCTTGGGAGCAGCCTTCGGAGCGGCCTTCTCACCCTCCGCAGGCGCCTCGCCTTCCTTCGCCGGAGCGGCCTGCTCGGTCGTCGGCACTTCGGACGGCGCCACCGCCTCTGCGGCCGCTTCCTCTTCCTCGGTGATCAATGCCGGCACGATCACGGTCGCGACGACCGGGTTCTCGTTCTTGTGCAGCGCCAGCTCGACGCCCTTGGGCAGCGCCAGCTCGCGCACGTGCATCGAGTGGCCGACCGCGAGGTTGCCGAGGTCGACCTCGATATATTCAGGCAGATCATCCGGCAGGCAGATGACGTCGAGCTCGTTCAGCACGTGGCTGACGACGCCGCCCTGCTCCTTGACGCCGGGCGACTTCTCGGCGTTCACGAAGTGCAGCGGCACCTTCATGTGGATCTTCTTGTCCTTGACGACGCGCTGGAAGTCGACGTGCTGCACCTGCAGCTTGAACGGGTGCATGTTGACCGCGCGCAGCAGCACCTGCTCCTTGGTCCCGGCCAGCTCGAGGGTCAGGATCGAGGCGTGAAACCTCTCGTTCTTCAGCTTGATGAACAGGTCCTTGTGGTCGAGCTCGATGTTGACCGGGGCCTGGTCGCCGCCGTAGAGAATGCCCGGCACCTTGCCGGCGATGCGCAGGCGGCGGCTCGGACCCGTGCCCTGCGCTTCGCGCTTGCGCGCCGTGATTTCAATTGCCATCGCGTTGCTCCTGGATTGGGAATCTATTCAATGAACAGGGAGCTCACCGATTCCTCGGTGTAGATCCGCAAAATCGTCTCGGCGAGCAGGCCGGCCACCGACAGCTGCCGGATTTTCTTGCACTGGCGGGCCTCGTCGCGCAGCGGGATGGTGTCGGTCACCACCAGCTCGTCGAGAGGCGAGCCGGCGATGCGCTCCACCGCGCCGCCCGAGAGCACCGGGTGCGTGCAGTAGGCGACCACCTTGGTCGCGCCCTCGTCCTTCAGGACCTGCGCCGCCTTTACCAGGGTGCCGGCGGTGTCCACCATGTCGTCCATGATGACGCAGGTCCGCCCGCTCACCTCGCCGATCACGTTCATCACCTCGGCTACGTTCGCCTTCGGCCGCCGCTTGTCGATGATCGCCAGGTCGGACTCCAGCCGCTTCGCCAGCGCCCTCGCCCGCACCACCCCGCCGACGTCCGGCGAGACGACGATCAAGTCCTCGTAGCGCTGCTTCCACACGTCACCCAGCAGCACCGGCGCGGCGTAGATGTTGTCCACCGGGATGTCGAAGAACCCCTGGATCTGGTCGGCGTGCAGGTCCATCGTCAGCACGCGCGCCACGCCGACCGACGCCAGCATGTTCGCCACCACCTTGGCGCTGATCGCCACGCGCGCCGAGCGCGGCCTGCGGTCCTGGCGCGCGTAGCCGAAATACGGGATCGCCGCGGTGACGCGCGCCGCCGAGGAGCGCTTCAACGCGTCGATCATCACCAGCAGCTCCATCAGGTTGTCGTTGGTCGGCGCGCACGTCGACTGCAGCACGAACGCATCCTTGCCGCGCACGTTCTCGATCAGCTCGACCAGCACCTCGCCGTCCGAGAACTTGCCGACGATCGCGCGTCCGATGGGCAGATTGAGGTGCTTCGCCACGTCCTGCGCAAGGCGCGGATTGGCGTTGCCCGTAAATACCATCAGGCGGTCTAGCGGCGCGCTGTTCATCCCAGTGGTCATCGCGGTCACTGTATATGGCTGGGGAGGAAGGATTCGAACCCTCGTATGCCGGAATCAAAATCCGGTGCCTTAACCAGCTTGGCGACTCCCCAGTTGTTCAATCTGCCCGGTCATGGAGCGGGTGACGCTCGAGCCCCTGCGCCACGAACCCGCTCATCCCCCCCGGCAACTGGGATTGAACCACGTCCGCCAGCACCCTCGTCTCGAACTCGGCGAACACGCAAGCCCCGGAGCCCGTCATGCGCGCCTGCGGGCATCGGCTCTTGAGCCACGCCAGCTGCGCCGCAATTTCGGGAAAGCGAGCGGTCACGACCGGCTCGAAATCGTTGCGCCCCTGTCCCGAGAAAAAGGGCGGTATTTTGAGTCGTTTCGTATCCGCTGTCAACGCCGAAGCGAACATTTCCTTCGTCGAAACCGAGACTTGCGGCGTGAGCACGAGGTACCAGGCCGCCGGCAGCTCGAGCGCTCGCAGGCGCTCGCCGACGCCTTCTCCGACAGCGTTGCGCCCAAAGATGAAAAACGGCACGTCGGCCCCGAGCTGCAGGCCGATCTCGCGCAGCCTCGCCCGGCCGAGATTGACTTCCCAGAGGCGATTCAGGACCAGCAAGACCGTCGCCGCATCCGACGAGCCCCCGCCTAGCCCGCCGCCGACGGGGAGGTGCTTTTCGAGGCGCAACTCGGCCCCGCGCCTGGAGCCCGTTTCACGTTGCAGAAGCCGCGCCGCCCGGACGCAGAGATTTTCTTCGCCGAACGGCCCCTCGAAGCGCACTTCGCCGTCCGAGCGTGGAGCGATGCCTACGCGGTCGCAGAGGTCGATCAGGCGAAAGACGGTCTGCAGCTCGTGGTAGCCGTCCGCTCGCAGGCCGAGCACGTGCAGGAAAAGATTCAGCTTTCCCGGCGCCGGGTACCAGGTCATTGCCACCGCGAGATGATGAGCCGCAGCTCGATTCCCGGGTAGAGCAGCCGCAGCCGCGACGGCAATTCGCCGGCGTACTCCTGGTACTCAATCTTCCAGCCGCGCCGCTCGAGGTCGGGGGAAGGCCGGCCGCGCACCCAGTCGGCGAGCCCGTCGAGCGGCAGCCGGAAGCCGAGCACCTGCTGGGTGAGCGACTCGACGTCTGCAGCGTGGTACTCGCGCGGCTCGGCGGTGGTGAGCGTCACCTGGTCGCCCTCGCGCACGATGCGCGCCACGCCCTGGCCGAGCGGGGTGGTGATGAGCATCTCGTCGAAATCCTTGGCGTGGCGCCAGGCGATATTGCCGGTGAACGATTCCTCGCCGTAGCGCGCCGCCAGGCGGCCGGCGAGATCGACTTCCGCCTCCCGGGCCGGGCGCGTCTCGAGCTGCGCGCAGCCCCCCAGCAGAAGGCTGGCGAGCGCATAGGCGGCCGCCCGCCGCAGCGCGATCGCCATTACCGCTTGAAGCGCTTGATCGTCTTCTGCAGCGTGTCGTTTTCCGGCGCTGACTTGATCGACTCCTGCCAGATGCGCTCGGCCTCGTCGCGCCGGCCCATCACCCACAGCACTTCGCCGAGGTGCGCGCCGATCTCGGCGTCGGGCCGCCCGCTGTAGGCGCGGCGCAGCTGCTCCGCCGCGCCCTTCAGATTGCCCTCGCGGTACAGCACCCAGCCCAGGCTGTCGATGATGAAATAATCCTCCGGCGAGAGCTCGAGCGCTTTTTCGATCAGCTTTCTCGCCTCGGCCAGCCGCGTGTTGCGCTCGGCGAACGAGTAGCCGAGCGCGTTGTAGGCGTGCGCGTGCTCGGGCTGCACCTCGATCAGCTTGCGCAGGTTCGATTCCATCTGCTCGTAGCGCTCGAGCTTCTCGGCGGTCAGCGCCATGTCGTAGAGCAGGTCGGGCTGCTCGGGATCCTTCTTGAGCGCCTGGCCGAGCAGCTCGAAGGCGTCGCGGCTGTGGTTCGCCTCGCGCAGCAGCTGCGCCTCGGCCACGACCAGCTGCACTTCCTGGTCGGGGTTGTCCTCGGCCGCGCGCTTCAGGTAGGCGCGCGCCTCGTCGAGCTTTCCCTGCTTGGCGATCGCGCTCGCGGCGCGCAGGCGCGCGGGGACCACGTGCTCGCCGCTGACGATCTGCTCGTACCATTCGATGGCGCGCGGCCAGGCCTTCTGCTCCTCGGCGATCTGGCCCAGCAGGTAGCGCACGCCGTTCGCGTCGCGATAGCCCAGGCCGAGCAGCCGCTTCATGTTCTCCTCGGCGACCGGGTAGTCCTTGAGCTGGTAGGCGAGCAGGCCGACCGCGTAGATGACGTCGGTGTTCCCGGGATTCGCCGCGAGCAGCGCTTCGAACTGCTTGCGCGCCTCGGGAAACCGCTTGTCGAGCACCAGCGCGCGCGCGTAGTTCAGCCTGCCTTCGCGCGAGCCGGGGTTCTTCGCGACGAAAGCCTCGAGGCGCTCGGCCGCCGCGGCGGGCGAGCGCTTCTGCAGCACCTGCGCCTCGAGCACCGCGGGCGGCTCCCATTCGGGGCGCAGCGCGGCGGCGCTGCGCGACGCGGCGAGCGCCGCGTCGTCGTCGCCCGCGACGAGCGCCGCCTGCGCGATGGCGAATTGCGCCGGCGCAAGCTTCGGATGCTTGGCCGCGAGCTGCCGCACGACGCGCAAGTTGGCGCTCTTGTCCGGGTTGCCGGCGAGCAGCCGGCTGAGCTGCATGAAACCGTTCTCGAGATTGACGCCGTCGGCCGCGAGCAGCCTCTCGAGATACGGCTCGGCTTGCTCGACGCGCTTCGAGCCGATGAGCAGCGCCGCCGTCACCTGCAATGCCTGCGGCGACGACGGCTCGATGTCGAGCCAGGTCTTCGCCGCCTCGATCGCCAGGTCCGGCAGGCGCGCGAGATTCGCCACCTCGACTGCGCGGCGCGCGACGCGCGGATCGCGCGTGTGTTTTGCAAGCTCCAGGTAAGTTTTCGCCGCGAGGGTGACGTCGCCGCGCTGCAGGGCGATCTCGCCCAGCAGGAAGTCGTACAGCGTCGGCTCGCTCAGCTCCTCGGGCGCGGGCTGAGGGGTTGCGGCGCACGCCGCGAGGGACAGCACAGCGGCAAAAATATATTTTGGCATTTGGCTTCGACCCATCTTAGGTATATTTGGTGCCCTGCACAAGCTTGCCGATTAAATGCCAGAACTACCCGAAGTCGAGGTCACGCGGCGAGGACTTTTGCCGCACATTTCCGGTCGCGTCATCTCGGGCGTCGAGATCCGCGAGCCGCGGTTGCGCTGGCCGGTGCCGCCCGCCGTGCGCCGGCTTGCCGGGCGCACCATCAGATCGATTCGCCGGCGCGGAAAGTATCTGCTCGTCGATTGCGGCGACGGGCACCTGATCCTGCACCTCGGCATGTCGGGGAGCCTGCGCCTGCTGCCGCCCGGCACGCCTGCCGGCAAGCACGATCACTTCGACCTGCTGCTCGGCGACCGCATCCTGCGGCTGCGCGATCCGCGGCGCTTCGGCGCAGTGTTGTGGGCCTCGGGACGCGCGGAAGCGCATCCGCTGCTCGCGCATCTCGGCCTCGAGCCGCTGTCGCGCGCGCTGCATCCGGAGCGCCTGCACGCGCTCACGCGCGCGCACCGCACGCCGATCAAGCTGTTCCTGATGGACTCGAGGCGGATCGCCGGCGTCGGCAACATCTACGCCAACGAGAGCCTGTTCCGCGCCGGGATCCATCCGCGCACGCCCGCGAGGCGCCTGTCGCGCGGACGCTGCGCCCTGCTTGCCGCCGCCCTCAAGGAAACCTTGCGCGCCGCGATCCGCGCCGGCGGCTCGAGCCTGCGCGACTTCGTCGGAGCCGACGGCAACCCGGGCTATTTCCAGCAGCGCTACTGGGTGTACGAACGCGCGGGCCAGCCCTGCAGGCGATGCGGGAGCGCGATCCGCCGCATCGCGCAGGGGCAGCGCTCTACTTTTTTCTGCCCGCGCTGTCAGCGCTAGCGGCTCCTGCCTTCAGCCGCTTCTCTACCACCGGATCGACGAATTTCGACACGTCTCCGCCAAACGCCGCGATCTCGCGCACCAGCGTCGCCGAGATGAACATGTGCTGCTCGGAGGGCGTGAGGAAGATGGTTTCGAGGTCGGGATAAAGGCTGCGGTTCATCCCGGCGAGCTGGAACTCGTATTCGAAATCCGACACCGCGCGCAGGCCGCGCAGCACGACGCGCGCATCCTGCTGCCGCACGAAATCGATCAGCAGGCCGTCGAAGCCGACCACCTTCAGGTTCTTGACGCCGCCAAGCACTTCGCGGGCCATGTCGATGCGCTCCTGCAGCGGGAAGAAAGTGCGCTTCGCCCGGCTGTCGGCGACGCCGAGAATCACGGAGTCGAACAGCCTGCTCGCCCGGCGCACCAGGTCCTCGTGCCCGCGCGTGAGCGGATCAAACGTTCCCGGGTAGACGGCCTTGATCATCGCCTCTCCATTCGAGCAGCTGGTAGCTCACCTGTCCGGCGCGCGAGCGCTTGAGTTCCTCCCACGCGCCTCGAGGCTCAAGCGGCGCCGCGGCTTCCACGTAGACCCGCGCGAGCGCCGCGAGCCGCGCCGGCAGCCGCTCGAGCACTGCCGGCAGCGCATTCTGCCTGAACGGCGGGTCGAGGAAAACCACGTCGAATTTCTCGCCCCGCCGCGCCAGATAGTCGAACGCGTCGCCTTGCACGATTTCGACCTGTCTTGCACCCACCAGAGCGCGCGTGCGCTCCAGATGCGCGGACACCGCGCGGTCATGCTCGACCATTACCACGCGTGCCGCGCCGCGCGATGCGGCCTCGAAGCCGAGCGCGCCGCTGCCGGCGAAAAGATCGAGGCAGGCGAGCCCGTCGAGGCGCTGGCCGAGCCAGTTGAACAGCGTCTCGCGCACGCGGTCCGGCGTCGGGCGCAATCCCGGCTTTGCCGGGACCGCGATGCGGCGGCCGCGGTATTCGCCGGCGATGATTCGCAGCCTGCCTTTGCTAGAATTCACCGATCCATGGTAGCAGCGCTTTCCTGGGCGGCGCGCCTCAAGGCTGGCCTTGCGCGCACGCGGGAGGTGCTCAACACCCCCGTCCCCGTGCTGCTCGCGCGCCGGCGCGTCGACGAGTCGCTCTACGAGGAGCTAGAGGCCGCGCTGCTGCAGGCCGACTGCGGCGTAGCTGCGACGCAGGCGATCGTTTCTTCTCTTCGAAGGAAAAAGCTAGAAGACGGGGAGGCCTTGAGACGCGCGCTGAAGGACGCGCTCGCGGAATTGCTCCTGCCGCTGGAAAGGAAACTGGAGATTACGGGAGCAAGGCCGTTTGTCATCATGCTCGCCGGCGTGAACGGCTCGGGAAAGACGACTTCGATCGGCAAGCTTGCGCACTGGCTGCAGTTGCAGGGGCGCAGCGTGCTGCTTGCTGCAGGCGACACGTTCCGCGCGGCGGCTCGCGAGCAGCTGGTGGCCTGGGGCGAGCGCAACGCCGTGCCGGTGATCGCGCAGCCATCCGGCGACCCGGGCGCGGTGCTGTTCGACGCGCTCGGCGCGGCCCGGGCGCGCGGTGCCGAGGTGGTCATCGCCGACACGGCCGGGCGGCTGCCGACGCAGCTGCACCTCATGGAGGAGATTCGCAAGGTGAAGCGCGTCGCCGCGAAAGCGCAGGCAGGCGCGCCGCACGAAGTGCTCCTCGTGCTCGACGCCAACACCGGGCAGAACGCGCTCGCGCAGGTCAAGGCCTTCGACGACGCGCTCGGCCTCACCGGCCTGGTCCTCACCAAGCTCGATGGCACCGCCAAGGGCGGGGTGGTTTGCGCGATCGCGAGGGAGCGGCCGGTTCCGCTTCTCTTCGTCGGCGTAGGCGAAGACATCGACGACCTGCGCCCGTTCGTCGCGCGCGATTTCGCCGAGGCGCTGGTTGGTTAGCTTTTCCTCGGTCGCGAAGCGCTATCCCGGCGGCCAGGAGGCGCTGAGGGACGTGAGCTTCGCGATCGGCGAAGGCGAGCTCGCCTTCATCACCGGGCGCTCCGGCGCCGGCAAATCGACCCTCCTCAAGCTGATCCCGGCGATCGAGCGGCCGACTTCGGGCTCGGTGATCGTCAAAGGGCAGAATATCAGCGCGCTCAAGCGCGCGGCGATCCCTTACCTGCGGCGCAACCTCGGCCTCGTGTTCCAGGACCAGAAGCTGCTTTACGACCGCAGCGTCTACGACAACGCGATGCTGCCGCTCGCCTTCTCGGGTCACGCGCCGAAGGAAGCGGCGCGGCGCGTGCGCGCGGCGCTCGACAAGGTCGGGCTGCTTGGGCGCGAGCGCTCGAACCCGATCCAGCTCTCCGGTGGCGAGCAGCAACGCCTCGCGATCGCGCGCGCGGTGGTCAACCGGCCCTCGCTCCTGATCGCCGACGAGCCGACCGCCAATCTCGACGTCGAATCGGCCGCCCGCATCCTCGAGATCTTCGTCGCCTTCAACCAGGTCGGCGTCACCGTGCTCATCGCCACCCATGACCAGGGCCTGGTCGCACGCTACGGCAAGCGCGTCCTGCATCTCGAGAAGGGACGCGTCGCATGAGCGCCTGGTTGCGGCAGCATCGCCGCGCATTCGGCCAGGCGCTGCGCCGGCTTACGAAGGCGACGGGTCTTGCCAGCGCGCTGGTCATCGGCATCGCCCTGTCGCTTCCGGCCGGCGGCTATACGCTGCTCGAGAGCCTGCGGGCAATCGCGGCGCGCCTGACGCTCGAGCCGCAGATCTCGCTGTTCCTGCAGCCCGAGGCAAAGCGCGCCGAGGCCGAGGCGCTCGGCAAGAGGCTGCGCACCGACCCCCGCGTGGCGACCCTGCGCTTCGTGCCGCGCGAGGATGCGCTGCGCGAGCTGCAGGCAGTGGAGGGATTTCCCGAGCTCATCGCCGCCCTGGGGCGCAATCCCCTGCCCGATGCCTTCGTCCTCAGCACTAACGCGGCCGCAGTGGACGCGCTCGCCGCCGACCTGGCGAAACTCCCGGGAGTGGCCCACGTGCAAGCGGATGCTGTCTGGGCGCGCCGCCTCGCCGCCCTCGCCGGCATCGCACGGCTGGGGCTGTGGCTGCTCGCCGGCTTGCTCGGCACCGGCCTCGTGGCGGTGACGTTCAATACCATCCGGCTGCAGATCCTCACGCAGCGCGACGAGATCGAAGTGTCGAAGCTGATCGGCGCGACCGATGCGTTCATCCGCCGGCCGTTCTACTACCTGGGCTTGCTGCAGGGTCTGGCCGGCGGTGCCATGGCGGTCGGCATCGTTGCTGCCGCGCTCGCGCTGCTCAACCGCGAGGTGGGCGTGCTCGCCGAGTCCTACGGCTCGAGTTTTCGCTTTGCTTTTCTGCCGGCCGGCGATGCCCTGGCGGTGGTGCTGTTCGCCGGCCTGCTCGGCTGGCTCGGCGCCCACCTCTCGGTGAGCCGGCACCTGCGCGATATCGAGCCTGGGTGAGCGCATGCTTACGTTGAGACATCCTTAGACAGGGAACAAAGGAGAGGATTAGCACTCTAACGACAAGAGTGCTAAGATAAACCGCCAAGGAGGTTTGAGGAATGCAAACGCAAGCGACGACGATGCCCCTCGGTTCGATGCCCGTACCGATGCCCACGGGCAGCCTCGAGGCCTACGTCCACACGGTCAACCGGTTTCCGATTCTCTCCGCGGAAGAAGAGCGCGCCCTTGCGCAGCGCTTCCGCGCGGAAGGCGACCTGGAAGCCGCCCGCTCGCTGGTGCTGTCGCACCTGCGGCTGGTGGTGGCGGTCGCCCGCGGCTACCTCGGCTATGGGCTGCCGCACGCGGACCTGATCCAGGAAGGCAATATCGGCTTGATGAAGGCCGTGAAGCGCTTCGACCCGGAGCGCGGCGTGCGCCTAGTGTCGTTCGCGATCCACTGGATCAAGGCCGAGATCCACGAGTACATCCTGCGCAACTGGCGCATGGTCAAGCTCGCCACGACCAAGGCGCAAAGGAAGCTGTTCTTCAACCTGCGCTCGATGAAGAGCGGCCTCGCCCCGCTGACCCGCGCCGACATCAAGCGCGTGGCCGCCGAGCTGCGCGTCAAGCCCGAGGAAGTGGTCGAGATGGAGAAGCGGCTCTCCGGGCAGGAAATCGCGTTCGAAGCCGACGACGACGACGAGGACAGCTACGCCCCGGCGCAATACCTCGCCGACCACGAAAGCGAGCCGTACCGCGTGCTGGAGGCCGAAGAGTCGGCGCGCGTGCAGGCCGCCGGCCTGCAGAAGGCGCTCGCCAGCCTCGACCCGCGCAGCCGCCGCATCATCGAGGCGCGCTGGCTGAAGGAAAAAGACGGCGCGACGCTGCACGAGCTCGCCGCCGAGTTCAACGTCTCGGCCGAGCGCATCCGCCAGATCGAGACCAAGGCGCTGGAGAAGATGCGCAAGGCGATCGGCAATCCTGACGCGCTGCGCGCACTGCCAGCGCCGGCAGCCGCCTAAGTCCTCCTTAAGAACTCTTTCGTAAGAGCTCGGCCAGGGCCGCCATCGGCAGCGGCTTGCTGAAAAGATAGCCCTGCATCTCGTCGCACCTCAGCAGGCGCAGAGAGTTCGCCTGCTCTTCGGTCTCGACGCCCTCGGCGACCACCTTGAGTTGGAGCGAGTGCGCCAGCGAGACGATCGTGGAGACGAGCGTCATCGCGTTGGCATCCTTGTGCATTGCGGTGATAAACGAGCGGTCGATCTTGAGCGACTGCACCGGCAGCTTCGCCAAGTAGCCGAGCGAGGAATAGCCGGTGCCGAAGTCGTCGATTGCGATATTGACGCCGAGCGCGCGCACCGCATCGAGCTTCTGGATGTTCCCCTGGATGTCCTCCATGATCAGGCTCTCGGTGATCTCCAGGTCGATCGCTGTCGGCGCCAGCCCCTCCATGATCGCGTGTTCGATAACCTCGACGAAGATGCGCTGCCGCAACTGGATAGGCGACACGTTAACGGCCACGCGCGGCGCCTTGATGCCCTGTTCTACCCAGCCGCGGTGATCAAGCGATGCCCGCTTTAGCGCCCAGGAACCGACCTGCTGGATCAGACCGATCTCTTCCAGCAGCGGAATGAACTGCAGCGGCGGCACCAAGCCTAGTTCGGGGCTTTGCCAGCGGATCAGCGCCTCGACTCCGACGATGCTTCGACGCTCAAGATCCACTTTCGGCTGGTAGTGCAGGATGAACTCGTCTCTCTCCAGCGCCCGCCGCAGCTTGTTCTCGAGCGCCAGCTTCTCCGCGACGCGCTCGGTCATCTGCGCGGTATAGAACAAATAACGTTCGCCCTGCGATTTCGCCCTCTTAAGGGCAGACTCCGCGTTCCGGAAGAGCGTATCGGGGTCCGAGCCGTCATTCGGAAAGAGCGCGATCCCCGCTTTGGCGTTAATCCTGAGTTCGGTGTCCCCGATGCGAAACGGCGGGCCGAAAACCCTTTGCATCCGCCGCTCAAGGCGGCGCGCGACCTCGTCTTCGGACTGCGCGCCGCGACCTACGACAGCAAAGTGGTCCGCACTGATTCGAGCAATGCGCAACGAACCGTCATCGTTCTGCGACATCCGCTCTGCGATCTGCTTCAACAGCGCGTCGCCCTCTTGACGTCCAAGCGAGTCGTTGATGGTCTTGAATCGCTCTACATCGAGAATAACGAGCGCGATCTTGCGCTCCTCTCGCGCCGCCGCCGTCAAGAGTTGCTCGACGCGCTCGTAGAACAGCGTGCGGTTTGCAAGGCCAGTGAGCTGGTCGTAGTAGGCAAGGTAGTCGAGCTTCTCCGCCTTATCGATGTGCTCGAGCGCGAACGATATATCGCCCGCGAGCTCGAGCAGCAGACGCATTTCCTCGTCGTCGAAAGTGCCCGTCTCTGCGGCATACAGGGCAAGCACGCCGATCGCTTCGCCACCGACCATCAGTGGGATGATCGCCAGCGATTTGATTCCCCGCTCGTCGAGCTCCTTTCTCATCAGTCTCTGCGGATCATTCGTGACGTCGTTCGAGATCATGGGCTTCATGTCCCTGACTGCCCGTCCCGCGAGACCGTGCCCGCCTGGCTTGTTTTCAATTACCGTCAGGGGCGCAGACTCGAAGAAGTCCCCCACCTCGCCGGCGGAGGCAACCGGCTTGACCAGCCCGGCCGCGCGATCCACGAATCCGACCCACGCCATGCGGAATTTTCCATGCTCGATGGCGATGCGGCAGGCTTCGTGGAACAGCTCCTGCCGATCGCGGATGCGCACGATCGCGGCGTTGATTCCGCTCAACACAGCGTGCACGCGCGTCAATCTCTCGACCCTCTCCTCTTTATCGATGTGATCGAGCGCGAATGCAATGTTGCCCGCCAGTTCGTTGAGGACCTTCATTTCCTCTTCGACGAAGAAGCCCGCCTCGTCCGAATGCAGGCCGAAGCTGCCCACTGCCCTTCCCGCCACGATCAAGGGCAGGATTGCAGCCGAGCGAACGCCCCGCTCATCGAGCCCCTTCTTGTGCCGGATACGCGGGTCGCTTTGCATGTCGCTCACGACCAGCGCCCGCCTCTCTCTCACCGCTACGGCGCTGATGCCATGGCCTTCGGGCGCTGCATCGCGCAGCGAAAGACCGCTCTCGATCATCTTCAGAAACCCTTCGTCAGCCCCCGCCGAGGCGACCGGCTTCAGGCTCATCTCTTTCTCATCCACGATGCACAGCCAGGCAAATCGAAGACCTCCCGTATCGACCGCAATGCGACAGGCCTCCTGGAACAGCTCGCGGCGATCCCGGACGCGCGCGATGACCCCGTTAATACCACTGAGCATCGCGTTCACGCGGGTTAGCCGCCTCAGCCGCTCCTCCTTCTGCATGTGCTCAAGGGCGAACGCAATGTCGCCCGCCAGCTCGCGCAGCAGCTTCATCTCTTCTTCATCGAAGAATCCGACTTCGCCGGCGTACAGCGCCAGTACACCCACCGACTCCTCCGCGATCATGAGCGGAAGCATGATCAGAGAGCGGAACCCGCGCTCGAGAGCTTCCTTCCTCAACAGGATGCGCGGATCCTGCGTCATATCGTCGACGGTGATCGCCGTGCGTTCCCTCACCGCCTGACCCGCCAAGCCGCGCCCGTGGGCTTCGGTGTCGACCAGCCCCAACGGCATCAGGTGGATGTACTCCGCATCGGTTCCATGCCAGGCGACAGGCTTCACTAACATCGCTTCGCGGTCCACGAGCCCGATCCAGGCCATGCGGAATTTCCCGGCCTCGACGGCGAGCCCGCAGGCTTCCCTCAACAACTCCTCCCGATCTCGTGCGCGGACGATGAGCGCGTTGATGCCGCTCAGCACGGCGTACACCCGGTTGAGGCGGCGTATTTTCTCTTCCGCCTCCTTGCGATTGGTGATGTCGCGAATGAAACCCGTGAACAACGGTGCCGCTCCTGTATTGGTCACCGTGATTGCCAGCTCGATCGGAAACTCCGTCCCGTCGGCTCGCATGGCTTGCAGTTCGAGCCGCTTGCCCAGGATGGGACCCTCGCCCGTCGTCAGGTAATGCGCAAAGCCGCGGTTATGCGCCTCGCGCAGACGGGGCGGGATTATTAGCTCCGCCATGACTTTGCCGAGCGCTTGCTGGCGTGAGATGCCAAAGCTCGCTTCCGCCGCCGGGTTGAACTCTACGATGTTGCCCTGACGGTCGATCGTTATCAGCGCATCGAGCGAGGATTCGAGGACAGCGCCTTTGAGGCTCTCGCTCTCGCGCAATTCCTCCTCGGCCCGCTTCTGCTCGGTCACGTCCTGCAACGTGCTGAACCAGCGTTCCGGTTCGGCCGTACCTGATTGCCCTGGCATCGGCTCGACGACCTGCCGGATATGCATCCATGCGCCGTCGGGCCGCTGCAGCCGGAATTCGATGTCGACACGGGCTCCCTTGACGCCCGCTTCGATGCTCGCGCTGCGAAATCGCTGTCGATCGTCTGGATGGAGCAGGTTGAGCCACTCACGCGTGCTGCGCGGCACTCGCGAGGGCTCGACGCCGATCAACGAAGGCAGCGTCTCCGACCAGCTCTCAAAGACGCCGTCGGCGCCGGTAATCACATGGCCGAGCTTTGCCATGACTTGCGCGCGGCGCAGGCCCGCCTCGCGTTCACGCAGGCGCTCGCGCGCAACGTCGAGCTCGGCTTCAGCGCGCCGCCGCTCGCCGCGCTCCTTTGCCTCGTCGAGCGCGCGGGTGACTGCGACGGGGAGGCGCACGAGATTGCCCTTGAGCACATAGTCGGTGGCGCCGCCCTTCAGCGCCCGGATCGCGTACTCTTCGCCGATCGTGCCGGAGACGAAGACGAACGGGGTGTCCGGCGAGATTTCCTGGGCGAGCGCGAGCGCCTCCATGCCATCGAAGCCCGGCATCGAAAAATCCGAAAGGATCACGTGAGGCGTGAACTCGCGCAGCGCGGCCACAAAGTCGTCGGGACGATCGACGATCCGAGGCGTCACGCGCAGTCCCGCACGCTTCAGCTCGCGGATCTCGAGCTCGGCGTCTGCGGCGACGTCCTCCGCGATCAGAACCCGGATTGTCGGCGCGATCATGTTCTTGGTATGGCCAGCAATGTCGAACTTACTCTTA
>VBBY01000029.1 GCA_005881595.1 Betaproteobacteria bacterium
AGATAGACGCTGACGCGGTTCCACGGCGACAGGTTCGAGCTCGAGGCATGCACCAGGCAGCCGTGGAACAGGATCATCGAGCCCGGCGGGCCTTTGGGGGCGACGATCCCGCCGTGGTCGACGAGTTGTTTTATGGTTTGATTTGAAATGACCCAGAGAGGATAGCTGGTCGTGCTCGTATCATGTCCGGCCTCCAGCACGCCCTGCTTGTGGCTGCCCGGGATGAGCATCAGCGGGCCGTTGAACTCGTTCACCTCGTCGAGGAAGATCGCCACGTTCATGGCGCGCGCCTCCGGCATCTGGTCGTCGTTGACCCAGGTGCCGTAATCCTGGTGCCACTGCCAGACGTCGCCGTCGAAGGCCGCCTTGCCGTTGATCTTGAACTGGTGCATGTACACGTCCTCGCCGAACAGCTGCTTGATCGGCTCGACCATGCGGGGATGGCGCGCGAGCTTGGCGAACGGGTAGCTGTACAGGTGCGCGGCGAAATTGGTGCGCACCACGTCCCCGCTCTTCTCGCGCACGTTCTCCGGGCGCCGCTGGGCGTAGAGCGCCGGCACCTCGTCGGTCAGGACCCTGATCTCCTGCGGCGTGAACAGGCTCGGGAAGAACAGATAGCCGTCGCCGTCGAACTGCTGAAGCTGCTGGGCAGAGAGTTTCATGGGCGGCCTCCTTCGACTAGTATAAATCCATGTCCGCCAGAGCAGACTCGGTACGCTCGATTCTCTATGCGCTGGGCGCGAATCTCGCCATCGCGGCCGCGAAGACCGTCGCTGCGATCGCCACCGGGTCGAGTGCGATGCTCGCCGAGGCGATCCATTCGTTCGCCGATTCCGGCAACCAGGGGCTGCTGCTCTGGGGCATGAAGCAGGCAAAGCGGCCGCCGAGCCCCGACTACCCGCTCGGCTGGGGCAAGGCGGTGTTCTTCTGGTCGTTCGTGGTCGCCCTGGTGCTGTTCTGCCTCGGCGGCGTATTCTCGCTCTACGAAGGCTGGCACAAGCTGCAGCAGCCAGAGGCTCTCAGCTATCCCTGGGCGGCGGTCGGCGTGCTGGCGTTCGGCCTTGTCGCCGAGACCGTGTCGTTGCGCGCCTGCCTTGCTGAAGTGAACAAGGTCAGAGGCGGAAGAACCCTCTGGCGCTGGTTCCGCGAAACCCGGCAGAGCGAGCTGGTGGTGATTCTCGGCGAGGACCTGGCGGCGCTTCTCGGACTGGCGCTTGCGTTGTGCGCCGTTCTGGTGACGATTCTTTCCGGAGATCCGGCCTGGGATGCCCTCGGCTCGATGGCGATCGGCGTGGTGCTGGTCGTGGTGGCGATCGGGATCGCGGTGGAGATCAAGGGCCTGTTGATCGGCCAGAGCGCCGCGCCGGACACCGAGGAGCGCTTGCGCCGCTTCCTCGAGGGACGTGAAGAAGTCGAGCAGCTTTTCCGCCTGTTGACCCTGCAGCTCGGAGCCTCGCTGATGGTCGCGGTGAAGGCCAGGATGAAAGCCGCGACGGCGGCCGAGCTGGTCGCGGCGATCAACCGCACCGAGGCAGCGGTGCGCGCCGAGTTTCCCGAGATTCAGTGGCTCTTCTTCGAGCCCGACCTCGCGGATTGATCCTCGATCTGGAAGAACACCTCGTCCTGCCTGACCATTCCCAGCTCCGAGCGCGCGCGCTCCTCGATCGCCTCGGTGCCCTGCTTGAGGTCGCGGACCTCGGCGGTGAGCGCCGCGTTGCGGCCCTCCAGCTGGAGATTCCTCGCCCTTTCGACCTCCAGCTTGCTCTCCAGGCGCCACGCCGTCAGCCAGCCGCCCTTGCCCAGCCAGAGCGGGTACTGGATGAGCACGATCAGCGCCCCGAGGATGCCGGCGAGCAGTCTCATCTCAGGTGCGCGAACGCCTCCCGGCCGGGGTAGGAGACCGAGTCGCCGAGGTCCTCCTCGATGCGCAGCAGCTGGTTGTACTTCGCGACGCGCTCGGAGCGCGACAGCGACCCGGTCTTGATCTGCAGCGCATTCGCTCCGACGGCGATGTCGGCGATGGTGGTGTCCTCGGTCTCGCCCGAGCGGTGCGAGATCACGGTGCCGTAAGCGGCGCGCTTGGCCAGCTCGATCGCCGAGAACGCCTCGGTGAGCGTGCCGATCTGGTTGATCTTGATGAGGATCGAGTTGGCGACACCCTGGCGGATGCCCTCGCGCAGCAGCCGCGTATCGGTGACGAACAGGTCGTCGCCGACCAGCTGCAGCTTCCTGCCCAGGCGCGTGCTGAGGATCTTCCAGCCCTCCCAGTCGTTCTCTGCCATGCCGTCCTCGATCGACGCGATCGGGTAGCGCTCGGCGAGCCCCGCCAGGTAGTCGCTGAACTCGCCCGAGGTGAGCTTCTTCTTTTCCGATTCGAGGATGTAGCGGCCGTCGCGGAAGAACCCGGTCGCCGCGCAGTCGAGCGCCAGCATCACGTCGCGCCCCGCGCCGTAGCCCGCGCTTCCGATCGCCTCGACGATCAGCTCGATCGCCGCCGCGTGCGTCGGCAGCCCGGGCGCGAAGCCGCCCTCGTCGCCGACCGCGGTGGACAGGCCCTTCGAGGAAACCAGCGATTTCAGTTTCTGAAAAATCTCGGAGCCGCAGCGCAGCGCCTCGCGGAAAGACTGGAAGCCCACCGGCACGATCATGAACTCCTGCAGGTCGAGGTTGTTGTTGGCGTGCGCGCCGCCGTTGATCACGTTCATCATCGGCACCGGCATGCGCATCGCGCCCGAGCCGCCGAAGTAGCGGTACAGCGGCAGGCCCGACTCCTCGGCCGCCGCGCGGGCCGTGGCCATCGACACTGCGAGAAGCGCATTCGCGCCCAGGCGCGACTTGTTCTCGCTGCCGTCGAGCTCGATCAGCGTCTTGTCGATGAACGCCTGCTCGGAGGCATCGAGCCCGACGATGGCCTCGGAAATCTCGGTATTCACGTTCTCGACCGCCTTCAGCACGCCCTTGCCGCCGTAGCGCTGCCGGTCGCCGTCGCGCAACTCGAGCACCTCGCGGCTGCCGGTCGAGGCGCCTGAAGGCACGGCGGCGCGGCCCATCACCCCCGACTCGAGCAGCACGTCCGCCTCGATCGTCGGGTTGCCCCGCGAGTCGAGGATTTCCCTTGCGACCACATCGACGATGGAGCTCATGTTTTTTTCACCTTCTCCTCGGCAAAGCCCTTCTTTTTCACCATTCGATCGATCTCGACCAGCGTCTCGAGCAGGCCCTGCATCAGGCCCAGGGGCCAGGCGTTCGGCCCGTCGGAGAGCGCCTTCTCCGGCGCAGGATGCGTCTCCATGAACAGCCCGGCGATGCCGCTCGCCACCGCGGCGCGTGCCAGCACCGGGATGAATTCGCGCTCGCCGCCCGAAGCAGCGCCCAGCCCGCCGGGCAGCTGGACCGAGTGCGTGGCATCGAACACCACCGGGCAGCCGGTGTCGCGCATGACGGCGAGCGAGCGCATGTCGGAAACCAGGTTGCCGTAGCCGAAGGAAAAGCCTCGCTCGCAAACCAGAATATTTTCCTGTTTGGAAGCTTCTCGTGCTTTGTCGACCACGTTCTTCATCTCCTGCGGCGAGAGAAACTGGCCCTTCTTGATGTTCACCGGCCGGCCGGCCGAAGCTGCGGCGTGGATGAAATCCGTCTGGCGGCACAGGAAAGCCGGCGTCTGCAGCACGTCGACCACCGCGGCGGCCGGGTTCACCTCCTCCTCGGTATGCACGTCGGTCAGCACGGGAACGCCGACCTGCCGTTTGACCTCCCCCAGGATTTTCAAACCCTCCTCCATCCCCAGACCGCGAAACGACTTGCCCGAGCTGCGGTTCGCCTTGTCGTACGACGATTTGAAGATCAGGGGAATGCCGAGCGGCCGGCAGATCTCGTTGAGGCGCCCGGCGGTGTCGATCTGCAGCTGGCGCGACTCGACGACGCAGGGGCCCGCGATGAGAAAAAGCGGCTTGTCCAGACCGGCTTCGAAACCACAAAGTTTCACGCCGCGACGACCGACAGCGTGCCGCCTGGACGCTTCGCGCTGGCGCGGTGCTTGAGTGCAGCGGTGACGAAGGCCTTGAACAGGGGGTGGCCGGCGCGCGGCGTCGAGGTGAACTCCGGGTGGAACTGCACGCCGACGAAGAACGGATGGCCCGGGATTTCCATCATCTCCGGCAGCTTCTCGCGCGGCGTGCGGGCGGAAACCTTGTAGCCGCGGGCCTCGAGCTGCGGCACGTAGATGTTGTTCACCTCGTAGCGGTGGCGATGCCTTTCGTTTACTTCCGCGCCATAGATCGAAGCCGCGAGAGTGCCTGGCTCGACCGGGCAGCTCTGCGCGCCCAGGCGCATCGTGCCGCCGAGATCGGACTTGTCGGTCCTCTTCTCGATGCGGCCGGTGCGGTCGAGCCACTCGGTGATCAGCGCCACCACCGGGTGCGGCGTGTCCGGGTCGAACTCCGTGCTGTTGGCGCCGGCCAGGCCGCAGACATTGCGCGCGAACTCGATGGTCGCCAGCTGCATGCCAAGGCAGATGCCGAGGTACGGAATGCCGCTCTCGCGCGCGTAGCGGATGGCGCGCATCTTGCCCTCGGTGCCGCGCTTGCCGAAGCCGCCGGGCACCAGGATCGCGTCCATCTTCTCCAGCTGGGCGATGCCGCCTTTCTCCAGCTCCTCGGAATCGAGGTAGTGGACGTTCACCTTGGAGCGCGTATGGATGCCGGCGTGCCTGAGCGCCTCGTTGAGCGACTTGTACGAGTCCTGCAGGTCGACGTACTTGCCGACGAAGGCGATGTCGACCTCGTGCTCCGGGTGCTCCTGGGCATGCACCAGCTTCACCCACGACGCCAGGTCGGCGGCGCGGGCGAGGATGTTCAGCTTGTGGCAGACGATCTCGTCGAGCATCTGCTCGTGCAGCATCATCGGGATCGTGTAGATCGAGTCGACATCCCAGGCCGAGATCACCGCTTCCTTCTGCACGTTGGTGAACAGCGCGATCTTGCGGCGCTCGTCCTCGGGCAGCGGCTGGATGGTCCGGCACAGCAGCGCGTCGGCCTGGATGCCGATCTCGCGCAGCTCCTTGACCGAGTGCTGCGTCGGCTTGGTCTTGATCTCGCCCGCCGAGGCGATGTAGGGGACCAGCGTCAGGTGGATGTAGCAGACGTTGTTGCGGCCCAGCTCCAGGCCCATCTGCCGGATCGCCTCGAGGAACGGCAGCGACTCGATGTCGCCGACGGTGCCGCCGATCTCGACGATCGCCACGTCGGCGTCGCCGGCGCCGCGCTTGATGAACGCCTTGATCTCGTCGGTGATGTGCGGGATCACCTGGACCGTGCCGCCCAGGTAGTCGCCGCGCCGCTCCTTCTTGATCACCGACTCGTAGATCTGGCCGGTGGTGAAATTGTTCCAGCGGCGCATCTTCGAGCTCTGGAAGCGCTCGTAGTGGCCCAGGTCCAGGTCGGTTTCCGCCCCGTCGTCGGTGACGAACACCTCGCCGTGCTGAAACGGGCTCATGGTGCCCGGATCGACGTTGATGTACGGGTCCAGCTTGATGTTGGTGACTCGGATGCCGCGCGATTCGAGGATCGCGGCAAGGGAGGCGGCGGCGATGCCTTTCCCCAGGGAGGAAACTACACCACCGGTTACGAAGACATACTTGGTCATCTACCTAGGGCGTGTAGGGATGGGCAAGTTTACAGGAATTTCAGTAGGGCCTCCCATCCTTGTGCGCCGCTGCCGTTCCCTGCCCGGTTTCGATCCACATCAGGTCGTCGTCGGGATAGAGCGCCAGGTCGCCATCGATGCGGTTGCCGATTTCCAGGTATTGTGCCGGCCGCGTCGAGCGGTTGACGAAGTGGTGCGCGTCGCGCTTGCCCGCTGGATAGCCCGCGCACATGCCGGCCTTCAACAGCTGCTCGCCGGAACTGGTCACGAGGGTGACCTCGCCTTCGAGCACGTAGACGAATTCGTCTTCCAGCGTGTGCCAATGGCGCAATGCCGACTGGCCGCCGGGACCGAGCCTCACCAGGTTGACGCCGAGCTTGGTCAGGCCGCAGGCATCTCCCAGGCGCCTTTTCGCGCGATCGCCCATCCTCGACTTGAACGGCTCGGGATACCCCGAGCCGCGGACAACGGGCACGGCCTGCGGGTCGAGTGCAGGAAGTTTCATGGTGATACCTCCTCCATCTGGGCCGCCTTCATCGCCTCGACGCGGATTTCCTCGGTGAGGCGCGCCTTGTAGGCTGAGAATTCGGCGCTCGTCTTCATCGTGTAGTGGCGCGGATGCTGCAGATCGATCGGAACGATCGCCTTGATGCGGCCCGGCCGCGCCGACATCACCGCGACGCGGTTGGCCATGAAGATCGCCTCGTCGATGTCGTGCGTGACGAACAGCACCGTCTTGCGGTCGGCTTCCCAGATGCCGAGCAGCAGCTCCTGCATCAGCGCCCGCGTCTGGTGGTCGAGCGCGCCGAAGGGCTCGTCGAGCAGCAGGACCTTGGGATCGTTGGCGAGAGCACGCGCCAGCGCCGTGCGCTGCTGCATCCCGCCCGAGAGCATTTTCGGATAGTGGTTTTCGAACCCTTTGAGACCCACGCGGGAAATCAAATCCGCCGCCTTTGCATGCGTTGAACGTGCGCCGAACAGAATGTTCTGCTCGATGGTAAGCCAGGGAAACAGCGTATAGGACTGGAACACCATGCCGCGGTCCGGCCCCGGCCGGCTGACCGGCTGTGCGTCGAGCAGAACACTTCCCGCGGTCGGCGTCTCCAGCCCGGCGACGATGCGCAGCAGGGTCGACTTGCCGCAGCCCGAAGGGCCCAGGATGCAGAGGAAGTCGTTGTCCTCGACGCTCAGGTCGATCCTTTCCAGCGCTCGCGTGACGGCGCCGCCAGGCACGCCGGGAAATTGTTTCACCACCGCCTCGATCGCCAGCCGGTTCAAGCCAGGCTCCACGGAAAGAGCCTGCGGTTAAGCGCCTTGAACAGAAGATCTGAAACCAGCCCGATGCAGCCGATGACCAGGATGCCGAAGATGATCTGGCCGGTATTGAGCAGCGCCTGGCTGTCCATGATCATGTGGCCGATGCCGGCCGAGGCGCCGATCAGCTCGGCGACGATGACGTAAGTCCAGGCCCAGCCCAGCACCAGCCGCAGGATCTCGGCGATTTCGGGCGCGCCGCTGGGCAGCAGCACGCGGCCGACGATCTCGCGGTCGCTCGCCCCCAGCGTGTAGGCCGCTTCCACCAGGTCGCGGCGCGTGTTGCCGATCACCACCGCCACCATCAGGACGATCTGGAAGAACGAGCCGACGAAGATGACGAGGAGCTTCTGCGCTTCGCCGGTGCCGGCCCAGAGGATGAGCAGCGGAATGAACGCCGACGCCGGAAGGTAGCGGGAAAAGGAGATGAACGGCTCGAAGAAGCCCTCGATCGGCTTGTAGGCGCCCATCGCCATGCCGAGCGGCACGCCGATCGCGGCGGCGATGAGAAAGCCGCCGAAGACGCGCCAGACGGTGATGAGGATGTCGCGCACGAAACCGTGCGCAAGCAGGTTCCAGCCTTCGCGCAGCATCGTCGCCGGGTCGGCCAGGAAGGTGGGCGACACGAAACCGCCGAAGGTCGCCGCCGCCCATGCCGCGAAGAACAGCACGAAAAACGCCACCCCGAGCGCGACGCGCGCGCCCGGGGTGACCGGCTTCAGCGGGGTCAAGTTACCTGATGTAGGAGGCGTCGATCGTCGTATTGACGTCGGGCACCGACTTGATGACGCCGACCTCGAGCAGGAGCTGCCCCGCCTCCTTCAGGAAGGCCTGCAGCTCGCCGGCGAAAAACCTGCGGTTCGCCGCGCGATCCTGCCAGCGCAGGTAGGAAGCCGATTTCGCGAACGCTTCGCCGCTCTGCTTCACGTCGGCACCCATCACCTCGTAGGACTTCTGCGGCTCGGCGGCGATGATTTCGAGCGCCTGGAAGTAGCTCTCGGTGAGCGCTCTCGCCGCTTTGCCGTTCTCGGCCAGAAACCTGGGGGTGCAGCCGAAAGTGTCCATCACCACCGGGTAGTCGAGCGTCGTGGCGATGATCTTGCCGGCCTCGGGCTTGGCGCGCACCGCCGAGAGATACGGCTCGTAGGTCATCACGGCGTCGTACTGGCCGGCGAGGAACGCCTGCGCCGCCGGGCCCGGATCGATCGACACGACCGTCACATCCTTCGGCGTGAGACCGTTCTTCTTCAGCATCCACGCCATGACAAAGTACGGCGATGTGCCGGGCGCCTGCGAGCCGATCGTCCTGCCCTTCAGCTCGGCGATCCTGGCGATCGCGCTGCGCGTCGCCATGCCGTCCGCGCCGTAGCTCTTGTCCATCTGGAAGATCTGCCGAGTGGCGACGCCGTTCGCGTTCCACAGCAGCCAGGTTTCGGCGGTGGTCGCGGCGCATTGGATGTCTCCGGAGGCGATCGCCAGATGCCGCGACTGCTGCGGGATCTTCTTGATGGTGACCTCCACGCCGTGCTTCTTGAACACGCCCGCCTGCACTGCGAGCGTGAGCGGCGCGAAGCCGGTCCAGCCGCTGATGCCGACGTTGACCTTGTCCTGTGAAAGCGCCGCTGCGGCAGCAAGCGCCAGCGCGGCGGCAAAGAGGATGCGGGTCATAGTGCCTCCAGAGGTTCTGTGCAAAGATGTTACCAAATGGACCCCGCAGCATCGCGCGTGGTGCGCGCACCGCGCGGCAGCAGCATCTCCGCGCGCAGCTGGCTCACCGAGGCGCCGCTGCGCATGCTGATGAACAACCTCGACCCCGAGGTGGCGGAGCGCCCGGAGGACCTGGTGGTCTACGGCGGCATCGGCAAGGCCGCGCGCAACTGGGATTGTTTCGACCGCATCGTCGAGACCCTGCGGCGCCTGGATCTTGACGAGAGTCTCCTGGTGCAGTCCGGGAAGCCGGTCGGCGTCTTCAAAACGCATCCCGACGCGCCGCGCGTGCTGCTCGCAAATTCCAACCTGGTGCCGCGCTGGGCGACCTGGGAGCACTTCAACGACCTCGACCGCAAGGGCCTGATGATGTACGGGCAGATGACGGCCGGCTCCTGGATCTACATCGGCAGCCAGGGCATCGTGCAGGGCACCTACGAGACTTTCGCCGAAGCCGGCCGCCAGCATTACGCCGGCGACTGGTCGGGCAAATGGATCCTGAGCGCCGGGCTCGGCGGCATGGGCGGCGCGCAGCCGCTGGCGGCCACCATGGCCGGCGCCTCGATGCTGGTCATCGAATGCGATCCCTCGCGCATCGAGATGCGCCTCAAAACGGGGTACCTGGATAAGAAGGCCGCCGACCTGGACGAGGCGACGGCGATCCTTAAAAACACGAGCAGCCCCGTTTCCGTGGGCCTGCAGGGCAACGCCGCCGAGCTCCTGCCGAAAATCCTTGAAATCTCGCGAACCACCCAGTTCAGGCCGGCGCTGGTCACCGACCAGACTTCGGCGCACGACCCGGCGAACGGCTACCTGCCCGAGCGCTGGTCGCTCGACAAATGGAAAAGGTTGAGAGGAACAGAACCTGAAGAGGTAGCGCTGTCGGCGCGCGAATCGATCGCGCGTCACGTGCGCGCGATCCTCGGCTTCAAGGCGATGGGGATCCCCTGCGTCGACTATGGCAACAATATCCGCCAGGAGGCCAGGGACGCGGGCGTGAAGAACGCGTTCGACTATCCCGGCTTCGTCCCTGCCTACATTCGGCCGATGTTCTGCGCCGGGAAGGGTCCCTTCCGCTGGGTGGCGCTGTCGGGCGACCCTGCAGACATCGCGCGGACCGACGCCAGGATGAAGGATCTGTTCTCGCAGGACAAAAACCTTCTCCGCTGGCTCGAGCTCGCCGGGAAAAAGATCCGTTTCCAGGGCCTGCCGGCGCGAATCTGCTGGCTCGGGCTCGGCGAGCGCCATCGCGCGGGCCTCGCCTTCAACGAGATGGTGCGAAACGGGGAGCTGAAGGCGCCGGTCGTCATCGGCCGCGACCACCTCGATGCGGGATCGGTGGCCAGCCCCAACCGCGAGACCGAGGCGATGAAGGATGGCTCGGATGCCGTGTCCGACTGGGCTTTTCTCAACGCGCTGCTCAACTGCGCGAGCGGCGCCACCTGGGTCTCGATCCACCACGGCGGCGGCGTCGGCATGGGCTATTCGCAGCATGCCGGCATGGTGATCGTCTGCGACGGCAGCGATGCGGCGGCGAGGCGCATCGAGCGCGTCCTGTGGAACGACCCGGCGAGCGGCGTGATGCGCCATGCCGACGCCGGCTACGAGGAGGCAGTACAGTGCGCACGGCGCAACCGCCTCGATCTGCCGATGCTCGAGTGATCGGCCTCGGAAAACAGCAGCTCAGCCTCTCCCGCCTGCGCACGATCGCGCGCGAGGGCCCGCCGCTCGAGCTCGATCCGGCCTGTCTTCCCGCATTGCGCGCCGGACTCGCCAGCGTCGAGCGCATCGTCGCCTCCGGCAGGGCGGCCTATGGAATCAACACCGGCTTCGGCCGGCTGTCGCAGACCCGGATTCCGGTAAGCGAGCTGGAGCAGCTCCAGACCAACATCGTGCTGTCGCACGCCGCAGGCACCGGGCCGCTCCTGGACGATGCCGCAGTGCGGCTGACGATCGCGCTCAAAGTCGAGAGCCTGGCGCGCGGCTATTCGGGCGTGCGTCCGCAATTGGTCGATCTGCTTCTCGGCCTGTACAACCGGGGCATTTATCCGCTCATCCCGGCCAAGGGCTCGGTCGGCGCCTCGGGCGACCTAGCCCCTCTCGCCCATCTTTCGCTCGCCCTGCTTGGAATCGGCGAGGTACGAGTCGCCGGACGCCTGCTGCCGGCGCGGCAGGCGTTGGGCAACGCAGGGCTTGAGCCGATCAAGCTCGCCCCAAAGGAAGGTCTCGCGCTTCTGAACGGCACCCAGGTCTCTACCGCGCTCGCGCTCCTCGGCCTGTTCGCCGCCGAGGACCTGTTCGCCGCCGCGGTGGCCGCCGGCGCTCTCTCGGTAGACGCGGCCGCCGGCAGCGATGCTCCCTTCGATCCGCGGATTCACGCGCTGCGCGGGCACGCCGGGCAGCAGGACGTCGCCGGCCGCTACGCCGCGCTGCTCGCCGGCAGCGAGATCCGCCGCTCCCACCTGGAGAACGATCCGCGGGTGCAGGATCCTTACAGCCTGCGCTGCCAGCCGCAGGTGATGGGCGCTTGCCTCGAGCAGATGCGCTATGCGGCGCGAGTGTTCCAAATCGAGGCTAGCGCAGTCAGCGACAACCCGCTGGTTTTCCCGCAGGGCGACGAAGTCGTCTCGGGCGGCAACTTTCACGCCGAGCCGGTCGCCCTCGCCGCCGACGCGCTGGCGGTCGCGATCGCGGAGATCGGCGCCCTCGCGGAGCGGCGCATCGCCCTCCTCATCGACCCGACCCTGTCGGGCCTGCCGCCTTTCCTGGTGCAGCACGGCGGAGTCAACTCGGGATTCATGGTCGCGCAGGTGACCGCCGCGGCGCTGGCGAGCGAGAACAAGTCGCTCGCGCACCCGGCGAGCGTCGACAGCCTGCCGACCTCGGCCAACCAGGAGGACCACGTCAGCATGGCGACCTCGGCCGCGCGCCGGCTCGGCGACATGGCGGCCAACAGCGCCGGTATCGTCGCCATCGAGCTGCTCGCGGCGGCGCAGGGCATCGACTTCCGCGCGCCGCTAAAGACTTCGCCGCGGCTGCAGGAGGTTCACGCGCTGGTCCGTTCTCGCGTGGGCTTCTACGCTCACGACCGCTATTTCGCCCCCGACATTACCGCCATCCAGGCGCTTGTGGAGGCAGGCGCTTTTCATCGGTTCGCGCCCGGCCTGCTGCCCTCGCAATGAAGGAACGCTAGCGCTACTCGCGCAGCTCGGCGCGGTTCCTGAAGTGCTCGAGCGCCTCGGGATTGGCCAGCGCCTCGAGGTTCTTCACCGGCCGGCCATGCACCACGTCGCGCACTGCCAGCTCGACGATCTTCCCGCTCCTGGTGCGCGGGATATCTTCGACCTGCAGGATCTTGGCCGGCACGTGCCGCGGGGTGGTGTTCTCGCGGATCCTGCGCTTGATCGCGTTGGCGAGCGAATCGTCGAGCGCGCGATCTTCGCGCAGCTTGACGAACAGCACGACCCGCACGTCGCCCGCCCAGTCCTGCCCGATCACCAGCGACTCGACGATCTCCTCCAGCTGCTCGACCTGGCGGTAGATCTCAGCGGTGCCGATGCGCACGCCCCCGGGGTTCAGCACCGCGTCGGAGCGGCCATGGATGATGATGCCGCCGCGCGGCGTCATCTCGCACCAGTCGCCCTGGCACCAGACGTTCGGGTACTTGGCGAAGTACGCGGAGCGGTACCTGGCGCCGTCGGGGTCCTTCCAGAAGCCCACCGGCATCGAGGGAAAGGGCCTGGTGCAGACCAGCTCTCCCTTCTGGTTCCTGACCGATCTTCCATTTTCATCGAACACCTCCACGGCCATGCCGAGGCCTTTGGCCTGGATCTCGCCGCGCCATACGGCGCCCGCGGGATTGCCGAGGACGAAGCAGGAGACGATGTCGGTGCCGCCGGCGATCGACGACAGGCACAGGTCGCCCTTGATGTTCGCGTAAACGTAGTCGAAGCCTTCCGGCAGCAGCGGCGATCCGGTCGAGAGCACGGCGCGCAGCTTCTCCAAACGGTGCGTTTCCCTGGGTTTCAGGCCAACCTTGCTCAGAGCGTCGATGAATTTCGCCGAGGTGCCGAAATGCGTCATGCCTTCCGCGTCGGCCAGGTCGAACAGCAGCCGTCCGCGCTCGACGAACGGCGAGCCGTCGTAGAGCAGCAGGGTCGCCTCCGACGCCAGCGCCGAAACCAGCCAGTTCCACATCATCCAGCCGAGCGTAGTGAAGTAGAACAGGCGGTCACCGGGCTTCACGTCGCTGTGCAACCGGTGCTCCTTCAGGTGCTGCAGCAGCGTCCCGCCGGCGCCGTGGACGATGCACTTCGGAACGCCGGTGGTGCCCGAAGAGTACAGGATGTACAGGGGATGGTTGAACTCGAGCGGCTCGAAGCGGATCTCGCCGGCGTCGAACGGGTCGAGGAAGTCGTAAAGCGAGGTTCCGGCCGTGGCGGGGGAGCCGATGTAGTCGATGACGACGCACTCCTCCACCGAAGGCAGCTGGTCCAGTATTTGTGCAGCCTTTTCCTGCGAATCGAACTCCTTGCCGCCGTAGAAATAGCCATCGGCGCAGAACAGCACCTTCGGCCCGATCTGGCCGAAACGCTCGAGCACGCCTTGCACGCCGAAATCGGGCGAGCAGCTCGACCAGACCGCGCCGAGGCTTGCGGCTGCCAGCATCGCCGCGGCCGCCTCCGGCAGGTTGGGCAGATAGCCTGCGACCCGGTCGCCCTTTTTCACGCCGGCGTCGGCGAGCGCCTGCGACAGCCGGGACACCAGGTCGTAGAGGTTGCGATGGCTCAAGCGGCGCTTGACCCGGTCCTCGCCCCAGAAAACGATCGCGTCGCGATGGTCGCGCGAGCCAAGCAGGTTTTCGGCGAAGTTCAGCCGTGCGTCGGGAAACCACAGTGCGCCCGGCATGCGATCGCCGTCGACGAGCGTGCGCGCTCCCTTCTGCCCCTTCACCCCGCAGAACTCCCAGACCAGGTTCCAGAAAGCGCCGCGCTCCGCGACCGACCAGGCATGCAGCTCGTCGTAGCTTTTCTTGCCGGCGAGCCCGATGAAGCGCGCCATGTCGGTCTGTGCGGCGCGCTCGGGCGTCGGCGTCCACATGGGCGTCACTGCGGCAGCTCCTCCACAGGCCGACGATTATAATTGCCCGCCATGCCGCGCGAATCGATGCACTACGACGTGGTGGTCGTAGGCGGCGGCCCGGCGGGCCTCGCCGCGGCGATCCGCCTGAAGCAGCTCTCCGCCGGGCTCTCCGTGTGCGTGCTCGAGAAGGGATCCGAGATCGGCGCGCACATCCTTTCCGGCGCCGTGATGGATCCCCGCGCGCTCGCCGAGCTGTTTCCGGACTGGAAACAAAGAGGCGCGCCGCTCGATACCCCGGTGAGCGAAGACCGGTTCCTCTTCCTTACCGGATCGGGGTCCTTCAGGACGCCGGATTTCCTGCTGCCCGCCTGCTTCAAGAATCACGGCAACTACGTCATCAGCCTCGGCAACCTGACGCGCTGGCTGGGCAGGCAGGCCGAGAGCCTGGGCGTTGAAATCTTTCCCGGCTTTGCCGCGGCGGAAATCCTCTACGAAGGCGAGCGCGTAAAGGGCGTCGCCACCGGCGAGCTCGGCATCAGCCGCCGCGGCGAGAAGACCGGGGCCTACCAGCCCGGGATCGAGCTGCACGCGAAATACAGCTTCTTCGCCGAGGGCTCGCGCGGGCATCTCGGCAGGCAGCTGTTCGCGCAGTACGCCCTGCAGCGAGACGCCGATCCGCAGGTCTACGGCATCGGGCTGAAGGAGCTGTGGGAGGTGCAGGCCGAGCGCCACTCGCCCGGTCTCGTGCTTCACAGCGCCGGCTGGCCGCTCGACGCCGGCACTTACGGCGGGTCTTTCCTGTATCACATGGAGGATCGCCAGGTCGCGGTCGGCTTCGTCGTCGGCCTCGGCTATTCGAATCCGTTCCTGTCGCCCTACGAGGAATTCCAGCGCTTCAAGACCCACCAGGCGATCCGGCAGTTTCTGGAGGGCGGAAAGCGCGTCTGCTACGGCGCCCGCGCGATCACGGCCGGCGGCCTGCAGTCGCTGCCGAAACTGGTTTTCCCGGGCGGCGCGCTGGTCGGCGACGAAGCCGGATTCCTCAACGCCTCGCGCATCAAGGGCAGCCACTGTGCCATCAAGAGCGGCATGCTCGCCGCTGAAGCGGCAGCGCAGGCGATCCAGGCCGGACGCAGCGGCGACGAGCTTGCCGCCTACCCCGAAGCGTTCCGCGCGAGCTGGCTTTACGAGGAGCTTTACCGCGCCCGCAACTTCAAGCCCTGGATGTCCAAGGGGCTCTATAGCGGCTCGCTGATGGTCGGCATCGACCAGATAGTGTTGCGCGGCAAAGCGCCCTGGACGCTGCGACACCATCAGGCGGACCATCAGACGCTGAAAAGCAAGGATGCCGTAAAGCCGATTGCCTATCCCAAGCCCGATGGTGTGCTGAGCTTCGACCGGCTGTCGTCGGTGTTCATCTCCAACACCAACCACAACGAGGACCAGCCGGTCCACCTGACGCTCAAGGATCCTTCCGTCCCGCTGCAGAATCTGCAGATCTATGCCGGGCCGGAGCAGCGCTACTGCCCTGCCGGTGTCTATGAGTTCGTTGACCTCGAGACCGCGCCGCGCCTCCAGATCAACGCGCAGAACTGCGTGCACTGCAAGACCTGCGATATCAAGGACCCGCAGCAGAACATCGTCTGGGTCGCGCCGGAAGGCGGCGGCGGCCCCAACTATCCCAACATGTAGACTGCCGACAGCGCCTATGGAAACCACCGATCTGACGCCCAGGTTCTGGAGCCCGGACGTCCTCTGGCTGACGGTCATCGCGGCGGTGCTGACGGTCCTGCTGCTGCGCGCGCGCCGGCACGAGCGCACGGTGTTCGTCAACACGCTGTGGCTGTTCCTGCTCGGGGTCATCGGCCAGGCCTCCGCCGGCGCCGTCTATGCGCTCGACTTCCCGAGCGCTGCGAAAACGGTCTACGCGGTGTTCCGCATCATCTCGGCGATCGCGCTCATCCGCCTGTTCGGCTTCGGCGTGTTCCGGCTGCTGCTGCCGCTCCTCGGCAGGGACCTGCCGCGCATCATCGAGGACCTGGCGATCGTCGTCGCGTACGTGGTCTACGGTTTCGTGCAGCTGCGCGGCGCCGGCGTCGATCTCTCCAGCCTAATCACCACCTCGGCGATCCTGACCGCGGTGCTCGCCTTCTCGATGCAGGACACGCTCGGCAACCTGCTCGGCGGGCTGGCCATCCAGCTCGACAACTCGGTGCGGGTCGGCGACTGGGTGCGCGTCGACGACCTGGTCGGCCGCGTGCGCGACATCCGCTGGCGCTCGACGCTGATCGAGACGCGCAACTGGGAGACGGTGGTGATCCCGAACAGCGCGCTGATGAAGTCGCGCGTGGCGATCCTCGGCCGGATCGAGGGCGCGCCGCTGCAGTGGCGGCGCATCCTCAATTTCATGGTCGACCCCGCAGTGCCCCCGGCGCGCGTGATCGCCATCGTCGACGAGGAGATGCGCGAGCTGGCCATGACCAACGTGGCGCGCACCCCGGCGGCGAGCTGCGTGCTCTACGGCTTCGAGTCGGGCAACCTGCGCTACCAGCTGCGCTACTTCCTGACCGACCTGATGGAGGACGACCTCACCGATTCGATGGTGCGCGTGCACCTGTTTGCTTCGCTGCAGCGCGCCGGGATCCGCATCGCCGAGCCGCAGCATACCACCCACGCCATCCAGCGCGACGAGGCCCACGCGGAGACCGTGCGCCGCCGCGAGCTGACGCGGCGCCTCGAGATGCTCGGCAGGGTCGGCCTGTTCGCCGGGCTCTCCGAGAACGAAAAGGCCGAGGTCGCCGAGCGCCTGCAGTACGCGCCGTTCGCGCGCGGCGACGTGATCACCAAGCAGGGCAATACCGCGCACTGGCTGTACATCATGGCCTTCGGCGATGCCGAAGTGCTCTACGAGCCGCCCAGCGGCCCGCCGCAGGTCCTCGCCCTGTTGCAGCCGGGACAGTTCTTCGGCGAGATGGCGCTGATGACGGGCGACGCCCGCACCGCGACGGTGGTGGCCAAGACCGACGTCGAGTGCTGGCGCCTGGACCGCGCCTCGGTCCAGCAGCTGCTGCAGACGCGGCCGGAGATCGCCGAGGAAGTGAAGCGCGTGATCGGCGCGCGGCGCGGCGAGCTGGAGCGCGCGCGCGAGGCGTTCACCGCGTCGGCGGTCGATGCGAGCGCGGCGCGGCAGGGCGACCTGCTCGGCCGCATCCGCCGCTTCCTCGGCCTCGGCGCGTAAGCCGAAGGCTAGTAGGCGGCAAGGAACTGGTCTTCGGAAAGCGCCATTACGCCGGCCGCGCCGTTGACCACGGTGTTGCGCAGCGCCGGCGCCTGCACCAATACATGATCGGCGTAGAAGCGCGCCGTCGCGATCTTCGCCTCGAGGAAACTGCGCTCGCCGCTCTGCAGCGTGCGCTCGGCCGCGAGCGCCGCGCGCCCCATCTGCCAGCCGCCGGCGACGATGCCCATCAGCTTCAGAAACGGCACCGCCCCGGCGAATGCCGGCCGCGGGTCCTTCGCGCTGGATGCGACGATGAATTCAACACAGTCGGCGAGCGCCTGCACGCCGGCCGCGAACTGGCTTCTAAGGGCAACCAGATTCTCATTGTTCGATTTCGAAAGCTGGGCCTCGAATTGCTTCAGCTGGGCGATCCATTCCTTCGCGGTCTCGCCGCCCTCGCGTGCGATCTTGCGGCCGACCAGGTCCATCGCCTGGATGCCGGTCGTGCCCTCGTAAATGGTCGTGATGCGCGCGTCGCGCAGGTATTGCGCAGCGCCGGTTTCCTCGACGAAGCCCATGCCGCCATGCACCTGCACGCCCAGCGAGGCGATCTCGATGCCGGTCTCGGTGCTCCAGCCCTTCACCACGGGAATCATCAGGTCGACATACGCCTGATGGCGCCTTCGCTCGGCCGGATTTCCCGATTTATGGGCAAAATCCATCGCCGCGGCGGTCGTGTAGGCCAGCGCGCGCATCGCCTCGGCCTGCGATTTCATCAGCATCAGCATGCGCCGCACATCCGGATGCCGGATGATCGGCACGGTCTTGCCGCCGGCTACCAGGTCGCGGCCCTGCAGGCGCTCCCTGGAGAAGGCGAGCGCGCGCTGGAACGCCCGCTCGGCGATCGCCACGCCCTCCAGGCCGACGGCGAAGCGCGCCGCGTTCATCATGATGAACATGTATTCAAGGCCGCGGTTCTCCTCGCCGACCAGGTAGCCGACCGCCTGGTCGTACACCATTACCGCGGTCGGGCTGGCGTGGATGCCGAGCTTGTGCTCGATCGAGGCGCACCTGGCGCTGTTGCGCCTGCCCGCCTTGCCGTCGGCGTCGGGGATGAACTTCGGCACGACGAAAAGCGAGATCCCCTTCACGCCTTCGGGCGCGTCCGGCGTGCGCGCGAGCACCAGGTGGACGATGTTGTCGGCCAGGTCGTGCTCGCCGTAGGTGATGAAGATCTTCTGGCCCGAGATCAGGTACTCGCTTGCCCGGCGCTCGGCGCGCGTGCGCACGAGGGACAGGTCCGACCCGGCCTGCGGCTCGGTGAGGTTCATCGTCCCGGTCCACCTGCCTTCGATCATCTTCGGCAGGTAGGCCTGCTTCAGAGCATCCGAACCGCGCAGCAGCAGCGCCTCGACCGCGCCCTGGGTGAGAAGGGGGCAGAGCGAAAAGCTGAGGTTCGAGCTCTTCCACATCTCCTGCACCGGCGTCGATACCAGCCTCGGAAGCCCCTGCCCGCCCCACTCGTGCTCGAAGGGCAGCGCGTTCCATCCGCCGTCGCAGAACTTGCGGTACGCGTCGCGAAAGCCGCGCGGGGTACGCACCTCGCCGCCGCTCAATTTCGAGCCTTCCTGGTCTCCTGAAAGATTAATAGGATCAAGTACTTCTGAAGCAAACTTCGAAGCTTCCTCGAGGATGGCGTCTACGGTATCCGGGGTGGCTTCCTCGAACCGCGGCAGCTTCGCAACCTCGGCAAGCCCCGCGAGCTCGTTAAGGACGAAGCGCATATCCTTCAAGGGCGCCACATACGCGCTCATTTCTTCAGCTCCTCGACTAGGGTCGGCACGATCTGAAACAAATCGCCGACCACCCCATAGTCGGCGACCTGAAAGATCGGCGCCTCCTCGTCCTTGTTGATCGCCACGATCACCCGGCTGTCCTTCATTCCTGCCAGGTGCTGGATCGCGCCCGAGATGCCGACCGCGACGTAGAGGTCCGGCGCGACGATCTTCCCGGTTTGCCCGACCTGCCAGTCGTTAGGCACGAACCCGGCGTCGACCGCCGCGCGCGAAGCGCCCATCGCCGCCCCCAGCCGGTCGGCGAGCGGCTCCAGGACTTTGGTGAAATTTTCCCCCGACGCCATCCCTCTGCCGCCGGAGACGATGATCTTCGCCGCGGTGAGCTCCGGGCGCTCCGATTTCGACAGCTCGCGCCCGACAAACGAAGACAGCCCGCTGTCGGCCGGCGCCGCCAGCTTCTCCACGGCCGCGTCGCCGCCGGCTGCCGCCACTGCATCGAAGGCGGTGGTGCGCACCGTGATCACCTTGAGCGGGTCCCTGGATTTCACCGTGGCGAGCGCGTTCCCGGCGTAAATCGGGCGCACGAAGCTGTCGGCGCCCTCCACCGCGACGATATCGGAGATCTGCTGCACGTCCAGCAGCGCGGCGACGCGCGGCATGACGTTCTTTCCGTTGGACGTCGACGGCGCGAGGAGGTGCGAATAGTTCTTCGCCACGGAAACCACCGTCGCGGCGACATTCTCGGCAAGGAAATCGCGCAGCTGCGGCGCATCCGCATGCAGCACTTTCGCCACCCCGGCGATCTGCGCCGCCGCCTTGGCCGCGGCCCCTGCCTCGTGGCCGGCGATCAGCACGTGAATATCGGATCCGAGCTTCTGCGCGGCGGCAACGGCATTGAGGGTCGCCTTGCGGACCGACTTGCTGTCGTGCTCGGCCACGACCAGAACCGCCATCTCAGATCACCTTTGCGTCGTTGCGCAGCTTGTCGACCAGCGCTTTCGCGTCCGCGACCTTCACTCCCGCCTTGCGCTTCGCCGGCTCCACCACCTTCAGCGTCGTGAGGCGGGGCGTCACGTCGACGCCGAGGGCATCGGGCGTGAGTACCTCGAGCGCCTTCTTCTTCGCCTTCATGATGTTCGGCAGCGTGACATAGCGCGGCTCGTTCAGCCGCAGGTCGGTAGTCACGACCGCCGGCAGCTTGATGGCGTCGGTCTCGAGCCCGCCGTCGACCTCGCGCGTCACTACGGCCCTGTCTGCCTCGAGCCTTATTTTCGAGGCAAACGTCGCTTGCGGCCATCCCAGGAGAGCCGCCAGCATCTGCCCGGTCTGGTTGGCGTCGTCGTCGATCGCCTGCTTGCCCATGATGACGAGCTGCGGCTTTTCGCGCTCGGAGACGGCCTTGAGGAGCTTCGCCACCGCGAGGGGCTGCAACTCGGCGTCTGTATTGACGAGAATCGCGCGGTCGGCGCCGATCGCGAGCGCGGTGCGCAGCGTCTCCTGGCAGGCCTGCACGCCGCACGACACCACCACGATCTCGGTCGCGACGCCGGCTTCCTTCAGGCGCACCGCCTCCTCGAGCGCGATCTCGTCGAAAGGGTTCATCGACATCTTGACGTTGGCGGTCTCGACGCCGGTGCCGTCCGCCTTGACGCGCACTTTGACGTTGAAATCGACCACACGCTTGACGCTGACCAGGATTTTCATACCTTACGCGGCCCGGGTGATCCGCTCGTGGCTCTGCGCCAGGCGGTCGACCAGCACGCGCATGCAGCCCTTGTTGAAGCCGACCTGGCAGGCGTCGGTGGCGGCGCGCAGCGCGTCGGCCCTGAACTCGATGACGGTCGCGTCGCTGCCTGTCGTCACGGTGGTCGTGCGCCGCTGGACGCGCTCGGTGAAGTAGAGGATCTCGCCGAAGCAGGCGCCGGGCTTCAGGCTGGCGAGCGGCTTGCCTGACAGCGTGACCTTCACTTCGCCGTCGACCAGGAGGTAGAAGCTGTCGCCCTCCTCGCCCTCGCGGATCAATGGCGTTCCCGCCGTCACCGTCTTCCAGCTGCCGATGCGCACCATTTCCCACAGCGCGACGTCGTTGAAGTCCTCGAAGAACGGGAATTCGCGCAGCTTGTTGAACTTCTCCGACTCGGAGATCGACTCCCCGGCCAGGCGCAGGCTGACGAAGGCCTGGCTCAGGTCCTTGCCGAAGTCGAGCCAGGACTTGTAGCGCTCCTTCGGATCCTTGTTGATCGCCTTCATCACGATCTGGTCGAGCAGCGCCGGCAGGTCGGGACGCAGGGTGGCAGGATGGGGCGGAACGGCATTGAGAATGGCATAGGTGAGGGCCGCCTGCGTCGATGCCTGGTAGGGCAGCCTGCCGGTCAGCAGGCGGTACATGGTGACGCCGAGCGAGTAGATGTCGGTCTGGTGCGTCAGCGCTTCCATGCGGACCTGCTCCGGCGACATGTACGCCGGCGAGCCGACACCCGTGATCTGCGTGGTCTCGTGGCCGAGCCGCTGCTGGAACGAGGCGCCGAAGTCGCCCACCTTGGTTTCGCCGTACTGCGAAAGCAGGATGTTGCCCGGCTTGATGTCGCGGTGGATCACGCCGTGCTGGAACGCGTACTCCAGCGCGCGGATGCACTTGAAGATGATCTCGACCACCTTGTTGAGCGGCAGCAGCGTGCTGACGTCGGCGTGCGCCTCGAGCGTCTTGCCGGGCACGTACTCCATCACCAGGTAGCTGTGGTCGGGCTCGACCACCGCGTCGAGGATGTCGACGATGTGCGGGTGGTTCAGCTTGCCGGCAAGCGACGCCTCGGCGACGAACGCCTTGTGCAGCATGCGCTCGCTGTGCGGGTCGGCGTGGGAGTCGAACAGGAACACCTTGATCGCCACCTCGCGGTCGGCGAAGGGATCCCGCGCCAGATAGACGCGGCTGGTGGCGCCGCTGCCGATCTCCCGCAGGATCGGGTACTTGCCCAGCTGCTCTTTCGGTTCTAGCTTCATGCCGGCAGATATTTCATGACCTGCTCGAGCAGCTCGGATTCCTGGTACGGCTTGCCGAGAAAGGCGTTGACGCCCAGCCGCGTCGCCTGGTCGCGGTGCTTCTCGGCGGTGCGCGACGAGATGACGATGATCGGAATGCCGCGGGTGCGCGAGTCGCCGCGCACGGTTCGCGTCAGCTCGAAGCCGTCCATGCGCGGCATCTCGATGTCGACCAGCATGACGGCAGGCAGCGTGTCCTTGATCAGCTCGAGCGCGTCGACGCCGTCCTTGGCGGTGAGCACCCGGTAGCCCTCGCGCTCGAGCAGGCGGCTGGTGATCTTGCGCACCGTGAGCGAGTCGTCGACCACCATGATGAGCGGGGTAGCCGCGGCCGCAGGCGCCGCCATTGCCGCCGGCGCAATCGCAGTCTTCGCCAGAGCGCTTCTCGCGTGCTGCGCAAGCTGCACCGGATTGATGATGAGCACGATCCGGCCGTCCCCCAGCACTGTCGCGCCGCCGACGCCCGGCACGCGCGCCAGCTGCGGCCCGATGTTCTTGACGACGGTTTCCTGGTTGCCGATCAGCTCGTCCACGTGCAGCGCGATGCGCTGGATGCCGCTGCGCAGGAGCAGGACCGAGTTGTAGGCCTGGATTTCGGTGGCGCCGCGCCCGCCGAGCAGATGCGGGAGGTAGTACAGCGGGTAGGAGCGGCCCTGCGACTCGATGACCGCCTTCTCGTAGAGGCCCGCCAAGGCGTCCGCCTTGACGCGCAGCACCTGCTCGACCATGGCGGAGGATACCGCGAGGACGCTGCTTGCGGCGCGCACGATGACGGTCTGCGTCACGGCGAGCGTCAGCGGCAGGTAGACGGTGAAGGTCGTGCCGCGGCCGCGCGTGCTGGCGATCTCGACGCGCCCGCCGATCGAGGCGATCTCGCTGCGCACCACGTCCATGCCGACGCCGCGGCCGGAAAGCTGAGTCAGCTTGCCGGCGGTCGACAGGCCGGACACGAAGATCAGCTGCGCGAGCTCGGCTTCGCTCGCCTGCTGATCGCGGGTCAGCACGCCCTTCTCGATGGCCTTCTTGCGCAGCTGGTCGAGATCGAGGCCGGCGCCGTCGTCGCTCACGACGAGCGCGATTTCATTGCCTTCCTGGCGCAGGTTGATGGCGATGCGCCCGGATTCCGGCTTGCCTGCGGCCAGCCGCTCTTGCGGGGATTCCAGGCCGTGGCCCAGGGCGTTGCGCAGCATGTGCTCGAGCGGCGCGCCGATTCTCTCGAGCACGCTGCGGTCGAGCTCGACCTGGCCGCCTTCGATCTCCAGCTCGGCCTTCTTGCCGACCTCGCGCGCAGTCTGCCGCATGATGCGGTACAGGCGCTCGTTAAGGTTCGAGAACGGCACCGCGCGCATGCGCATCAGCTCCTGCTGCACGTCGCGGCTGATGCGCGCCTGCTGCAGCAGGCCGGCGTCGGTTTCGCCCAGGCTCTTCAGCAGCGACTGCTGGATCGACGCGGCGTCGTTCAGGCTCTCGGCCATCATCCGCGTCAGCTCCTGCAGCCGCGTATAGCGGTCGAACTCGAGCGGATCGAAGTCGCGGTCGCGCTGCTCGAGCACCGACTGCCGCGACTGTATCTGGCTGTCGGCCTGGACCTCGACCTCGCGCAGCTGATTGCGCAGGCGCGCGACGCTGTCGTTCAGATCGCCCAGCGACTGCTTCACCTGCCGCAGCTCCGCCTCGATGCGCGAGCGCGCGATGGCGATCTCCCCCGCCTCGGAGATCAGGTGATCGAGGATATCGGCGTTGACCCGCAGCAGCGCCGCCGGGCTGGGCAGCGGCGGCTCGGCCCGGGGCGCAGGCGCGGGCGGAGCCGCCGCCGGCGCCACCAGGCGGCCGCCCATGTGCTCCAGGTCGAGGCTCAGGCGGTCCATCTTCGACTCGAGCTGATCGAACAGCTGCGCCGAAAACTCGCCGCTCTCGATGGCCGCCTCGATCTGGCTTTCGATGATGTGCGTCAGCTCGCCGAGCCGGATCGCGCCTGCCATCCGGGCGCTGCCTTTGAGCGTGTGCAGGCCGCGGCGCAGCGAGTCGGAGATGTTCTGGTCGGAGGGGTTCGCCTTCCAGTCGCGCAGGTCGCTGCCGATGCGCGGCACCAGGGCCTCCGCTTCCTCGAGGAAGATCGGCAGCAGCTGCTGGTCGATGTCGTCCTTCATCACGCGCAGCTCCCTGCCGCTCTTCGCGGCAGGGGCAGGCGGCGGTGGCGGCGTCTGCAGGCGCGCGGTCAGTTCGTGCAGGGCCCGCGCGGCTTCGATCGCCGGCGCCGGCGCCTGACGCTGCGCAAGGGCGGCGACCATTTCACGCAGCTTGGCGACCGCCTCCCTCACTGGTTCCACGTCGCGCGGGGCCCTGACATGGCTGGCGACGGGCGTCCAGTGCTCGAGCGCCGCGGCGAGATCAGCTACCGCGCCAAAGCCCGCGGTGCGAGAGCTGCTCGCAAGCGTGTGTGCCGCACGCGCGAACTCATCGGAAGCCTCGGACTGGGTTTCCAGCGTCTGGACGTGCTGCAGCGCTTCCTTGGCATAGATGTCGAAGAAGCTGCGTGCGAGGCGCGTGGTGCCGACCGTGATCTCCTCGGGCTCCGGCTCCACGGCCCTCAGCTTCTGAGCCCGTTCCACGATCGCCCTGCCGTCGAGAGCGAAGCTCTCCCGGCCGCGCAGCCTGCCTATCCATTCCCTGAAGGCCGCGCTCGCCAGGGCGATCAGCTCGAGCAGCTCGGGGGAGGCCGGCTGCTGCCGCTCGAGCCAGCGGTTCATGACCTGCTCGATTTCCCAGGCGACCTCGCCGAGATCGGTCAGGCCGACCATGCGGCCGCTTCCCTTCAGGGTATGAAAGCCGCGGCGGATCGTCGTCAGCACGTCGCGGTCGCCGGGCCGCTCGCGCGAGCGCGGCAGCGACGCATCGATATTCCCGAGCACTTCGCCCGCTTCCTCGAGGAAGATGTCGAGCAAGCCTTCGGATTCCGCCGCCGGCTGCGTCTCGCGGGGTTTTTCCTGCGGCTTCTCGGGCGCCGCCGCGCTCGCGGCGCGTTTCTCGTAGCGGCTGAAAAAAAGCTCGATCGCCTTGTCGGACGGATCGCGCCCGTTGACGCACGGCGCCAGGAACAGGCCGAGGCTGCTGAGGCCTTCGGCGATCCAGTCCATGTCCTCCAGCGAGGCGTCACGCTCGCGGGCGGCGCAGGCCTTGATCAGCGCTTCGCAGAGCGCCGTGACCTGGGTGGCGCGCTCGAATCCCAGCACGGCGAGCGCGCCATGGATCTGCCGCAGGTGAGTGTCGAGGCCGCGGAGCGCCTCGCGCGCCGCCAGCTCGCGCGAGTAGGCATCGAGCACCTGCTCCACGTGCTGGAGATTGGCGAGGATCTCCTTCGCCACCTGCGCGCGCAGCTGCAGCGCGCCGATCTGCTGGCTGAGATCGGCGCGCAGCCCGGCGGGCGGCTCGCCGGTCGATTTGCCTTGCGCGGCATCGAGCAGCCAGCCGCCCATGATGCCGATCTGCTGCTGCAGGTCGGCCGGCGGGCGGGCGAAATTCTCGAGCACGCTCTCCGCCAGCAGGAAGGCCGAGGCCATCTCGATGACCATGAACTGGCTCTTCGGCGGATACGGGTCGGGGAGCCGCGTCGCGACGAGGGTGATGGCGTCCAGCAGCTTGATCAGGTGCTTGTTGCCGAGCTCGGCGGCCTTCGCCTTGAACCAGCTCACCAGCTCGCGGAACCGCAGCACGCTCTTCGGCTCGCCGGTCACGTACTGCTGCCACACGGCCTTCAGCGCGTCCAGCCGCGAGCGCGCGTCGCCCAGGACCGGCTGCAGCCGGTCCATGTCGAGCTCCACCTTCTGGCCGGCGGCCTCGGGCGACGGGATCAGGCTGTCGAGGCGGTAGAGCAGCTTGATATCCTTGAGGCGTTGCGTAGACGGCTTGGCGCGCGCGACCAGATACAGCATTTCGCGCAGCAGCGGATCGTTGACCGCCTGCGAGCCGGCAGCGAGGTCCCGCATGTGGAAATCGATCTTGTTGCAGAGCACCTTGGCGCTCGCCTGCCAGTTGGGCTCCGGCGCATCGAGCAGGCCGTCGACGAGCCCGATCGCGACCCAGGCGAGCGCGCGCGGCTCGGGGAGCTGCGCCGAGACCTGGTAGAGCGCGTCGAGCGCCTGGCGCATGTCCTCCGGGCCGGCGGCCGAGCCGCGCAGCCAGGCCAGCAGCCCGCGCTGGAAACGCGCGCGCTGCGCCTGCAGATGCGGCGCCAGCTCGTTCTTTGCCAGCGTCCAGGGGCTGGGATGCGAAGGCGCCGGCGGGGTCAGATCGGGGAAGAACAGCTCCTTTTCGGAGCTGTCGGCCTTGCCCTGCAGCTCGGCGAGCTCCCGATAGACGGGAAACAGCCGCAGCGGCACGTTCGCCTGGCCGCGCGCCACGTCGTCGACGAACTGCTTCAGGGCGAGCACCGCGCGGTCGATGATGCCGATCGACGCCGTGCTGGGCCGCGAGCCGTTCGCTCCCGAGAAGCTGCCTTCGATCGCTTCGCAGAAGCGCGTCGCGCCGCTCAGCCCCACCATGCGCAGCGCCCCGCTCACCTGGTGCAGGTGCTCGGGGCATATGCTGAGCGCAGCGGGATCGTGCGGGGACGCGGAAAACTGCGCGATGCTGTCGCGCACGTTCTCCAACGCCTGATCCACTTCGGCGGTGATCCAGGACAGGATGGTGGCGTCGGCCATGGTCCAGTCAGGCGAGCTTGAAGCCCGCCACCGAGTTCTTCAGGCCGTCGGCCAGCGCCGTCAGCCGCGCCGCCGAAGCGGCGGTCTTCTTGGTGCCTTCCGTGGTCAGCTGCGTGATGCCGAGGATGATCTTCATCTTGCCAGCCACCTGCGCGGCGGACACCGCCTGCTGCTGCGTGGCGCCGGAGATCGAGCCGATCAGCTCGGCGAGGCGGCTCGAGACCTGCTCGATCTCGCGCAGCGCCTGGTCCGCCTCGTCGGCGGTCTTCGTCCCCTCGACCACGCCGCGCGTGCTGCGCTCCATCGCCTCCACCGCGTCCTGCGTGTCGCGCTGAATGCTCTTCACGATCGCGCCGATGTGCTTGGTCGCCTCGCCTGAGCGCTCCGCCAGCCGCTGCACTTCCTCGGCGACCACCGTGAAGCCGCGTCCGGCCTCGCCGGCCGAGGCTGCCTGGATGGCGGCGTTCAGCGCCAGCACGTTGGTCTGCTCCGTGATGTCCGAGATCAGCTGCACGATCTCGCCGATCTCCTGCGAGCTTTCGCCCAGCCGCTTGATGCGCTTGGAGGTCTCCTGGATCTGCACGCGGATGTCGTTCATGCCGCGGATCGCGTTCTGCACCGCCTGCGCGCCCTTGCCGGCGGCATGCAGCGACGTTTCCGCCACCTTGGCGGAGTCGTTGGCGCTCTTCGAGACTTCGTTCATCGATTGCGCCATCTGCGCCACCGCCTGGCCGGTGCCCTGGATCTCGGTCGCCTGCTTCTGCGCCGCCTGCAGCAGCTGGCCGGTCACCGTCTGCGCTTCCTGCGTCGCGGCGGTCACCTGCTGGGCCGCGCCGGTGATGCCGGTCACCAGGCGACGCAGCTCGTCGATGCTGTAGTTGATCGAGTCGGCGATCGCGCCGGTGATGTCCTCGGTCACCTTCGCGCGCGCCGTAAGGTCGCCGTTCGCCAGGTTGCCGATCTCATCGAGCAGCCGCAGGATCGCGTCCTGGTTGCTGCGGTTCATCCGCTCGCTTTCCTCGGCGCGGCGCCGGCTGTCGTCGACGTACGCCTTGCCGATCAGCAGCAGCACCAGGACGGCCAGCACCGACACCACGCCCAGGGCGACGTAGTTGATGCGCCGCGCGTTCAGCTCGTCCTCGTAGCCGCCGCTCAGGCGCTCGGCGGCGCCGAGCAGGGTCTCGCTGTCGTTGAACATGTCGCGGCTGGCGCGCTTGGCGTTTACCAGGCGCTGCATGTTGCCGAGGATCTCGCTCACCGCGCGCTGATAGTCCTTGAACGCCGCTTCCAGCTCCCCGAGCTTGCCCCGCATCTCCGCGTCGGCGACCCGGCCGATGCGCAAGGCCTCGCTGCCCTGCAGCAGCCCCTGCAGGGTGTCGCGGTAGGTGTTCGAGTCCTTGCCGAGGAGGAACGAGACTTCCGGGTCGATGATCTCCTCCGCGAGCATGGCATTGGCGTTCTTCGCCATGCGCTGCGTCAGCATCATGAGCTGAGCGGTGATCGCGTTCTGCCGGGCCGACCCGCCGGACTGAACGCTGATGGCGGCGATCTCGTCGGTGAGCTCCTGCAGCACCGGGTTGCCGGCATTGATCGATCGCACCGCCTGGCCCAGCGACACCAGGTTGCGTTCCTCGGCGATCACCAGCGACGCGTTGCGCTCGGTCTTCTTCCATTCCTGGTCCAGGGCACTGAGCATCGGCCGCACGCGCTCGGAGGTCGGCGGCAGATCGACGCCGCTCGCCACACCGCCCGAGCGCAGCAGCTTCACTTCCGACGCGAACTCGTCGCGGCTGTCGCGCAGCTGCTTGAATGCCGCGGCGTTGCCCTGCGAGGCCTGCTGAGCCGCCTTGGCGAGGCGCTGCGACAGCATGCGGATCTTGCCGACCACGGCGATGTACAGCGAATTGAAGGTCGCCTGTCGCGCATCCACTACCACGATCGCGGCGTCGGCGAGCAGGAGAAGCACCAGCAGCGCGGTCAGCAGCTGGAGCTGCCGGCCGCCTGTCAGCCGGCGAATGAGCCGCAGCGGCGCCGCCAGCATGCCGCCAGAGGCGGCCCGCGGCGGGCGCCGCAGCGGCGCGCCGTGCTGCGCGGCCTCGCCGCGGCTGAGAAACGGCAGTTTGAGGGCTAATTTGAATGCCATGCGATTCTCCGTGGTTTCCTAGCGCAGGAACTTGCCCTCGCGGGCGATGATGGTCAGGTCGACGAACTTCGACCCGGCGTGGTTCTGCGGCGAATAACTCACGTAGAAACCGCCGACGTCGACGTCCTGCATCCTCTCGAGCGCATCGATGAACGCTTCGCGGGTCAGATCCCTGCCGGTGCGCTTGAGCCCTTCGACGAAGACCTTGGCCACGACGAAGCCCTCGATCGCGCTGAAATTGAAATCGGGGTGGCCCGCCTTGGCCGCGAGCCGCTGGTACTCCTTGACGACCGGCACCGCCGCCCCCCACGGGAACGGCATCACCTGGGAGATCGCCACGCCCAGGCCGTCGCTGCCGAGCGCGTCGGCCAGCGCCTTGCTGCCGACGAACGAGACGTTGTAGAACGTCGCCGCGCTGCCGCTCCTTTTCATCTGCCGGATGAATTCCGCGCACGAGGTGTACTGGCTGATCATCACCACGGCGTCGGGCTTCGCGGCGTTGATGGCCTTTACCGCATTCTCCACCTTGATCGTGTTGCGCTCGACGGTGCCGAGGGCGGAGACCTTCAGGCCGCGCTTCGCCATCGCGATCTCGGTGCCCTTGAGACCGGCCTGGCCGTAGGCGTCATCCTGGTAGAACACGGCGATGCTCTTGCCGCCGATCGACAGCACCTGCTCGACGATCTTGTCGGTCTCGTCGTAGTAGCTGGCGCGCACGTGGAAGATGTAGCGGTTGAAGGGGGCGCGCAGCGCCTCGGCGCCGGTGAACGGGCCGAAGAACGGGACTTTCGCTTCGGTGAAGACCGGGATCGCGGGCACGCTGGTCGGCGTGCCGACGTAACCGATCAAGGCGAACACCTTGTGCTCGTCGATCAGCTTCTTCGTGTTCGGCACGGTGCGCGCAGGCTCGTAGCCGTCGTCGAGCGTGATCAGCTCGATTTTCCGGCCGTGCACGCCGCCCTGCGCGTTGACGTAGTCCAGGTACGCGCTCACGCCGTTGCGCATCTGGATGCCGAGCTGCGACGCCGGCCCGGTCAGCGCCACCGACTGGCCGAGCACGATCCGGTCCTTCGTGACGCCGTTTTCAGCCGCCGCGGGCTGCGCCAGCAGCACCGCCAGAGCGATCAGGAGGCGAACGCAGTTCTTCTCCATCCAGGCCCCTCAGATTCCCACGTCGAGAAATTCCGGCTGCTGAACCAGGGCCGGCAGGTCCAGCTCTTTCCACCGCCTGCCTTCCGCATCGCTGTATTCGGCCCTGATCCAGGGCGCCTGCGCGGCGTCGCGAGCGCGCGCCTGCAGCTGCGAGGCGTTACGCAGCCCGAGCGAGCCGTCCACCAGCAGCGCGCTGCCGACGCGGAAGCGCTCGCCGACGAGCAGCAGGCGGGCCCGCTCGCGCACGGCGACCCCCGGCCCGCCGAGGAAGGCGGAGAAATCGACCACGCTGTAGAGATTGCCGCGGATATTGGTGACGCCCTTGAACCACGCGCGAGTCAGGGGCACTGCGCTGATCGGCGTGACGGGAATGACCTCGCCGGCATCCGCCAGGTCGACAAGCCAGCCTTCCTCGCCTACCTGCAGGGCCAGCTTCGAAGCGGTGCCGCCGAGCTCGGCGCTTTGCAGCCGGGCCGACAGCTCGCGCTGGTAATCCCGCAGGGAAGCTTTGGCCGCCATCAGCCGAGAGCGGCGATCTTGGCCAGCAGGTCGGCCTGGTTGATCGGCTTCACGATGTAATCGCGTGCGCCCTGGCGCATGCCCCACACCTTGTCGGTCTCCTGCGCCTTGCTGGTGCAGATGATGACCGGGATGTGCTTGGTGCTGTCGTCCCGGGCCAGCATGCGGGTCGCCTGGAAGCCGTTCTGGCCTGGCATGACCACGTCCATCAGCACCAGGTCGGGGCGATGCTGCTTGACCTTGGCGAGCGCGTCTTCGGCGCTGTCGGCAGTCGAGACCTTGTACCCGTTCTTCACCAGCAGCTCGCTGAGAAACTGGCGATCGGTGGCGGAGTCATCGACGATGAGGATGTTCTTGATTGGCATGACGGATGGCCTTTCAATGGGATCAGGTGGGAAGCGAAGCCGGCTTGACGTACTCGTTGACCGCCTCGATCAGCCCTTCCTTAGTAAAAGGCTTGGTCAGGTAGCGATCGGATCCGGCGAGCCTGCCGCGCGCGCGATCGAACACGCCGTCCTTGCTCGACAGCATGATCACGGGCGTGGATTTGAGCTGCGGGTTCTGCTTGATCAGCGCGCAGGTCTGGTACCCGTCGAGCCGCGGCATCATGATGTCGACGAAGATCACCTGCGGCTGGTGATCGGAGATCTTGGAAAGCGCATCGAAGCCGTCTTCGGCCAGGATGACTTCATAGCCGGCCTGGCGCAGAAATAGCTCCGCGCTGCGTCGAATAGTGTTGCTGTCATCGATCACGAGCACCTTGATGGCGCCCGTCGGCGATGCTTGACTCACTACTCCCCCTTTTCTTGGACCGCGAGCTGGGCTTTGTACTTAATAGTCTGACATTTACTTCTATTTTTTCAAGTGAAATAATTGCTATCTACAGCTTGCGGCGGCACCGGAGCCGGTCACGCCCTCGTGCGATGCAAACCACAGCGGCGGAACTCTATCTCTTACAGTAAGTTACCGCCGATGAATGCGGTGAAGCTATGAAAAAGTTGTTTCTCGCCCTCGTTCTCGCCGCCCCGCTTGCCGCTTACGGGCAGGCCTGGCCGGCAAAACCGATCCGCTGGGTCGTGCCCTACACCGGCGGCGGCATCACCGATACCGTGACGCGCGTGGTGACGCAGAAGATGCAGACCTCGCTCGGCCAGCCGATCGTGGTCGACAATCGCCCCGGCGCCAACAGCATCCTCGGCGCCGACATCGTCGCGAAGGCGCCGCCGGACGGGTACACCATGCTCACGGTCATTGCGGCCCACGCCGCGAATGCAACGCTCTACGCCGGCAAGCTGCCCTTCGACACGGTGAAGGGCTTTGCGCCGATCTCGCTGGTCGGCATCGCGCCGCTGATCCTGACCGTCAACAATGACTTACCCGCCAAGGACGTGAAGCAGCTGATCGCCTACGCCAAGGCCAACCCCGGCAAGATCAACTTCGGCTCCTCGGGCATCGGTGCCGCCGCGCATCTGACCACCGAGCTGCTGAAGCAGACCGCCGGGATCGACATGGTGCATGTGCCGTACAAAGGCACCGCGCCCGCGCTCACGGCCCTGATGGCAAACGATATCCAGCTCCTCGTCGACGTGCCGAGCACGCTGATGCCGCATGTGCGGGGCGGCAAGATTCGCTCGCTCGCCATGTTCTCCGCGAAGCGCATCCAGGGCGCGCCCGATGTGCCGACCATCGCCGAGGCCGGAGGGCCGCCGATCGAGTCGTCGACCTGGGTGCTGTTTCTCGCACCCGCGGGCACGCCGCGCGGGATCGTGGACCGCCTCTCGGCCGAGACGGCGAAGGCGATCAACGAGTCCGGCATCAAGGAGCGCTTCGGACAGATCGGCATCGAGCCGGTAGGCGGCAGCCCCGAGCAGGCGGGGCAGTTCCTCGACGCCGAGATGGCCAAGTGGGCGCAGGTCATCAACGCCGCAGGCGTCAAGGCCGATTGATGGCGCGCAGGCCGATCCGCTCCGATCTAGCGTGGTCAAGCGCCGACCGCATCGTGGTGCGCGGCAAGGATCTGCCGGGGGAGATCCTCGGCAAGCTGAACCTCGGCGACATGGCCTTCCTCGAGCTCACCGGGCGTACGCCGGAGCCGCGCGAGTCGAAGCTGTTCAACGCGATGGTGGTGACGCTGGTCGAGCATGGCCTCACGCCGAGCGCGCTCGCCGCGCGGCTCACCTACCTCGGCGCGCCCGAAGCCATGCAGGCGGCCGTCGCGGCCGGCCTGTGCGGGCTGGGGAGCGTGTTCGTCGGCTCAACCGAGGGCTGCGCGAAGCTCCTGTCCGAAGCCGTTGCGCGGGGCGACGATGCGAGGAAGATCGTCGCCGACAACAAGAGAATCCCCGGCCTCGGCCATCCGCTTCACAAGCCAGTCGACCCGCGAGCCGTGCGGCTCTTTGAAATCGCCCGGGAGACGGGCTACTACGGGAAGTTTTGTGAACTGATGGAAGCGGTAGGGAAGATGAAAGGCCTTCCCGTCAATGCTACCGGAGCCATCGGGGCGCTCGCCTGCGAGCTCGGCTTCGACTGGAAGGTGTGCCGCGGGCTCGGCGTGATGGCGCGCGCGGTCGGGCTGGTCGGCCACTTGCTGGAGGAGTCGCAGCAGCCGATCGCCGAGGAGATCTGGCTGCGCATCGACGAAGAGGCGTCGGCGCACCTCAAGCCGAAAAAATGAATCTCGGCCGCGACAACCACCCGGAGTTGCGCGACGCCGTTCGCGCGCTGTGCGGCCGGTTCGACTCGGCCTACTGGCAGGACATCGACGACAAGCGCGCCTACCCGGAGGCTTTCGTCGACGCGCTCTCCACGGCGGGCTGGCTGTCGGCGCTGATTCCCGAGGAGTACGGCGGCTCGGGCCTGACGCTGACCGAGGCCTCGGTGATCATGGAAGAGGTGACGCGCTCGGGCGGCAACGCCGGCTGCTGCCATGGCCAGATGTACAACATGAACACGCTTCTTCGCCACGGCTCGGACGCGCAGAAGAAGAAATACCTGCCGCAGCTCGCTCGCGGCGAGCTGCGCCTGCAGGCGATGGGCGTCACCGAGCCCGGCGCCGGCACCGACACGACCAACATCAAGACGCTGGCAGTAAGGAAAGGCGACCGTTATGTTGTGAACGGCCAGAAAGTGTGGACCTCGCGCCTGCAGCATTCCGAGCTGATGATCCTGCTCGCGCGTACCACGCCGCTCGCCGAAGTGACAAAGAAGTCCGACGGCATGTCGATCTTCCTCGTCGAGACGAAAAGCCACGGGCTGGAGGTGAAGCCGATCCGCAACATGGTGAACCACGAGACCAACCAGGTGTTCATCGACAACCTCGAGATCCCGGCGGCGAACCTGATCGGCCAGGAAGGCAGGGGATTTCGCTACCTGCTCGACGGGCTCAACGCCGAGCGCATCCTGATCGCGGCCGAGTGCATCGGCGATGGCTACTGGTTCACCGAAAAGGCCTCCAGATACGCTCGCGAGCGCGTCGTCTTCGACCGGCCGATCGGGCAGAACCAGGGCATCCAGTTCCCGATCGCCGAGAGCTACATGGAGATCGAGGCGGCGAACCTGATGCGCTACAAGGCCGCTGCGCTTTTTGACAAGAAGCTCGACTGCGGCGCCGAGGCGAACATGGCCAAGCACCTCGCCGCGAAGGCGTCCTGGGAGGCGGCCAATGTGTGCCTGCAGACCCACGGCGGCTTCGGCTTCGCCGCCGAGTACGACGTCGAGCGCAAATTCCGCGAGACGCGCCTGTACCTGGTGGCGCCGATCTCGACCAATCTCATCCTTGCGTACCTGGCGGAGCACGTCCTGGGCTTGCCGCGATCGTTTTGACATGCTCGGGACGAACCCCCAGGCCGATCAGCCGCGCCGGAATGCGGCGCAGCAGCGGATAGCGCGCAAGCAGGCGTAGAAAGAGCGGTGGCTCAAGCCGCTCGCCGGTGCCCAGGACGCGCGCGATCACACGCTGCTGCATCATGAGCTGCAGCCGCTGCGTGACGCGCACCGGCCATTCGCGGCGTTTCTGCACCTTGCGCAGATCATCCACCGACACTCGATGGTCCTTGAGCGGCGCTGCCAGGATGTTGGCGGCCGCCACGGCATCCTGGATCGCGAGATTGATGCCGACGCCGGCGACCGGCGACATGGCGTGAGCGGCATCGCCGATGCACAGCAACCCGGGCCGGTACCACTGCCGCAGCCTGTCGACGCGAACCGTGAGCAGCTTGATTCTCTCCCAGTCGGTGAGCTCTGCGACGCGATCGGCGAGGAACGGCAGCAGCCTGGCGATACCGGCACGCAACGCCGGCAGGCCGCTGCGGCGCACCTCTTCGGCTGCGCCTTTTGCGATCACATATCCGCATTGCCAGTAGTCGCCGCGGTAAATCAGGACCAGGATGCGGCCGGCGTCGAACAGCGCCATGGTCGCTTCGGGGTCGTCTGCGCGCCGCGACAGCCTGAACCACAGGACGTCCATCGGCGCGCCGAATTCCTCCACCTGGAGACCGGCCTGCGCGCGCACGCTGGAGTGCCTGCCGTCTGCGCCGATGACCAGGTCTGCCTCGACCTCGAGGTCTTTCGCTCGAACTCCGGCAATGCGTCCGTCGCGCTCGATGAGGGACATCACCTCGGCATTCATGCGCAGCTCGAAGTGCGGCGAGCGCGCAGCTTCCCTGGCGAGAAAGGCCAGGAAGTCCCACTGCGGCATCATCGCGATGAAGCGGCAGCGGGTGGGCAGATGGCTAAGATCAGCCACCACGATCTCGCGCTCGCCGAACTTCGCCGCAAATTGCGGCACCTCCTGGTGCGGCAGCCGCAGCAGGCCCTCGAGCAAGCCAAGCTCGTGCATCACCTCCAGCGTCGAGGGGTGAATCGTGTCGCCGCGGAAGTCGCGCAGGAAATCGGCGTGCTTCTCCAGCACCAGCGTGCGCACGCCGGCGCGGGCGAGCAGCAGCCCGAGCATCATGCCAGCCGGGCCGCCGCCGGCAATGCAGGCCTGGCGGTTCAGGCGCGCGATAGCGCTGCTTTCACTCTCTCCGCGTTGAGCGGCGCCTTGCGCAGGCGCACCCCCGTGGCGTCGAAGAACGCGTTCGCCACGGCGGCCGGGATCACCCGCATCGTCGGCTCGCCGGCGCCCGAGGGTGCGACCTCCGGCCGGTTGATCAGCACCACCTCGATCGCCGCCGGAGCGTCCTGCATCTCCAGGATCGGGTAGCTCGCCCAGTCGACGCTGCTGACCGCATCGCGGTCGAAGCGGACCTGCTCGTAGACCGCGCGCGAGATGCCTTGCACGACGTTGCCTTCGATCGTGTAGCGCAGGCCCTGCGGATTGATCACCAGCCCGCAATCGTGCGCGACCACCACGCGACGCGCCCAGATCCGCCCAGTGCTGCGCTCGACCTCGACCTCGGCCACGGCGGCCACCGCGGTGCCGTTGCGCTCGGCAAAAGCGATGCCCCGGCCCTTCATGGTTCTTTCAGAAGAATTCCTTGCCTGCCATCCGGCCTTTTCGGCGGCGGCTTTGACCACCGCCTGGTGCCGCGGATCGGTGAGGTACCTGAGGCGGAAGGCGACCGGATCTTCGCCCACCGCGGCGGCCAGCTCGTCGATGAACTGCTCGGCTCCGAAGTGGATCTCTGGCCCGACCGGATCGCGCATATGCGCGGTGCGCAATGGCGAGCAGTTCTCCACCAGCGGCGCGATCGTCTCCCAGGCGAGCAGCTTGTTCTCGAAGCCGTAGGACTCCGCCGGCACGCCGAAGATCTGCGTTCCCTTCGCCGGGATGCCGGTGGCCTGCCCGACCAGGCTGTCGGCCGGGTCCGACTCGTTGGTAGCGATGTGCTGGCGCGAGAAGCCCTTGGCGACGAACTCGTAGCCGATCACCTTGCCGGAGGCGTCGATCGCCGCGCGCGCGCGATGCACGCACGCCGGGCCCTTCGGGTCCCACGCCGTGCCGTCGGCCCGCATGCCCTGCACCCGCACCGGCTTGCCGGCCGCCTTCGAGAGGAACGCCGCGTCGAGCGCGGCGTCTCCGGCGTCGTTGCGCCCATAGGAGCCCGGCCCGGCAACCCAGATCGCCCGCACTTTCTCCGGCGCCATGCCGAGCAGCTTGGCCACGCCGTCACGCACAAAGTGGGGCTTCTGCGATCCCGTCCACACCGTGCAGCGGTCAGCCTTAGCGTCTGCAACCGCGCAGCCGGGACCCATGCTGGCATGCGACTGGAACGGCCACTCGTACTGCGCTTCGACGATGCGCACGCCCGGCGCGCTGAACGCCGCCGCCAGGTCGCCCTTCTTCACGGGCTCCTCGCGCTTCACGACCTTGGCACTTCGGATGTGCTCGTGCAGCGAATCCATCGCCGGGAAGGCGCCGTCGAGCGCATGCCAGTCGACCTTCAGCATCTGCGCCGCTCGTACTGCGTCCCACTCGCGTGGCGCGACCACCGCGACGAAGTCCTTCTCGCGCACGACGCGCGCGCCGCGGATCGACCTGATCGAGGCCTCGTCCACGCCTCGTACTTTGCACGCCGCCCGCGGCGGCCGGATGACCCGCGCGTGGAGCATGCCTTTCACGCGCACGTCGGTGACGAACCGGTCGGTGCCGTAAACCTTCCAGGCGACGTCGCGGCGCGCGAAGGACTTGCCCACCACCCTGTACTCCTGAGGCGTCTTGGGCTTCGCCCGGACCTTGATGTCCATCGCGTTCCCGACTTGCTTGTTCCACTCCACGGGGTGATGAAAATACTTGCCGCCGACCAGCTCGCTGTAGGCAACTTTCCTTCCGTCCTGAGAAAGAATGATTCCCTCTTCAACCCGCAACTGCTCGGCTGGCACACCGAGCCGCTTCGAACCGCTTTCCAGCAAAAGGCGCCGCGCTTCCGCCGCGGCGCTGCGCAGCAGTCGCCCGCCATTCGATACGCCAGTGCTGCCCGAGGCGCCACCCTGGTTGCACGAGGTGCCGGTGTCGCCCATCAGCACGTCCACCTTGTCGCAGGCCACATCGAGCTCGTCGGCCACGATTTGCGCGATCACGACCTCGAGGCCCTGTCCCATGTCCATCTTGCCGAAGAAGGCCTGCACGCGGCCGTCGGGCAGTACTGCGATCCAGGAATCGAGCTCAGTCGGCACGAGCGCGGGCTTGCCGCCGGCGACTTGCGCCAGCGCCCCGGTGAGCGGCGGCGCGGCAAACGAAACGACCAGCGCCCCGGAGGTCTTCAGGAATTCGCGGCGAGTCAGAGTCGTCATGGTGTTCTCCTCACGCCAGGCGAGCTTGCGCGCGCTTGATGGCGCGCAGGATGGCCACGTGCGTTCCGCAGCGGCACTTGAGCCCGGCGAGGGCGTCGCGCAGCTGCGCGTCGCTCGCCTTCGGGTTCTTCTTGAGGTAAGCCGCGGCGGTCATCACCCAGCCGTTGATGCAGTAGCCGCACTGCGGCACCTGCTCCTCGACATACGCCGCCTGCAGCGGGTGCGGCTTGTCCGGCGTGCCGAGGCCCTTGAGGGTGGTGACCGTCCTGCCGCTCGCGGCGGACACCGGCAGCACGCACGAGCGCACCGGCTCGCCGTCCAGGTGCACCGTGCAAGCGCCGCATTGCGCGAGGCCGCAGCCGAAGTGGGGATTATCGAGACCGAGATCGTTGCGCAGGGCGTACAGCAGCGGCATCTCTGGCTCGGCGTTGACTGAAACGCGCCTGCCGTCGACAGTGAATCTGAAGCTCGGCATAGCTCCTCCTAATGGCTCATCGCCGGCAGCCAGGTGGCAAGCGGCGGAAAGATAATGATCAACCCGATCAGCAACAGAACGCAAGCGATGAACGGCATGCCGGCGAGGTAGATGTCCTTCATCGTCGTGCCCGGCGGCGCGACGCCTTTCATGACGAACAGCAGCAGCCCGAACGGCGGCGTCGTGTAGCCGATCTCCAGCGCCAGCAGCATGATCAGGCCGAACCAGGTGAGGTCGAAGCCGAGCGTCTTGGCGAGCGGGAAGAAGATCGGCGCGGTGAGCAGCATCATGGACAGCTGGTCCATGAAGCAGCCGAGGAACAGGATCACCCCGATCATGACGAACAGCATGCCGAGCGGCGTCACATCGAAACCGAGCGCCCAGTTCATGAGCCCGCTCGAGGCCCCCGTGAAAGCGAGTACCTGCGCGAAGGTCGCCGAGCCGAAGATGATGAGGAACGCCATGACCGTCACGCGCAGCGCGCCGTTGAGCGACTTGACCAAGGCCTTCCAGGTCATCTCGCCGTAGCAGGCGGCGAGCACGATCACCGAGAGCGCGCCGAGCGCCGCCGCCTCGGTCGGCGTGCACCAGCCGACGATCATGATGATCACGGAGAAGACGATGATCGCTACCATCGGGATCACGTCGACGAAGAACAGGCGGATCTTTTCCCGCCGCGACACGGGTTCTGGCGCATAGGCCGGCGCCGCCTCCGGCAGGATCACCGTCCATGCCCAGATCAGCACGCCGTACATCGACGCCAGCAGGAAGCCGGGGACGACGCCGGCGATCAGCAGGTCCGCCACGTCGGTACGGCCGAGGGTCGCGAGCAGCACCGTCAGCGCCGAGGGCGGGATGATCACCGCCAGGCCGCCCACGCCCATGATCGGCCCGATCGACAGGTACTTGCTGTAGCCCCGGCGCATCATCTCCGGCACCATCAGCGAGCCGAGCAGCGCGCAGGCTCCCATGCTCGAGCCCGCCGGGCCGGCGAACGCCGTGCCGCCGATCAGCGTCACGTACGCGAGCCTGCCGCGCACGTTGCCGAGCAGCTTGTCGGCGGCATTGAAGCACTTCGTCGCCAGCCCCGTGTGGTAGAAAAGCTCGCCCATCAGCAGGAACATCGGGATCGGCACCAGCGCGAAGCTGGTCATCGCGCCGAAGCCGTTGTTGATCACCTGCACGATGCCGGGGCCGCCGCCCATGAACAGCGCCGCGGCGACGATGTTGGTCGCGAAGAAGGCGATCGCCACCGGGATGCCGAGCATCATCAGCCCGACGCCGAGGCCAAACAGGAGCAGCGCGGCCCAGTACCACTGCATGCAGGGCCTACTCCGACTGCCCGCCGAGGCTGCCGAGGAAATCCTCGCGCCGCACGACGAAGCGCAGGAACTCGATGCCCATCATCGCGAACGACAGCGGGATGAAGCCGACCACCATCCAGCGCGGCATGTCGAGCGAGCGCACGTCCTTCTCGTTCTGCAGGAAGTCGCTGATCGTGACGTCGAGGCCGTACCAGGCGAGGATTGCGCAAACCGCGATGCAAACGCCGCCGATGACGCAGGTGAGCAGCTTGCGCGGCCGGGGCTTCAGGGTCATCAGGAGGATCTCGACGTAGATGTGTCCCTTCTCGCGCACCAGCCAGGGCGCGCCAAGGCAGGGCACGGCGAGCAGCGCGTACTCGGTGAACGTGAAGAAGTGGGCCGAGCTCTGGTACCCCAGGTTGCGCAGCACCACGTCGAGGCAGATGACGACCATCATCGCCGCCATCAGGAAGCCGGCGGCGATCGCCATGCCGTAGAGGACGGCGTCGTACGCCTTGACTACATAGCGCAGGGGATCAGCCCGGTGTGAAGAGCTGCACGATCCGCTCGTAGTTCTCCATGCCGCCCGCCTTCTCCGTGCGCTCCTTCATGCGCGCCAGGCTCGCGGCGCGGGCGCCGGCCACGAAGCGCCTGGACGCGTCCGGCGACTGCGCCAGCGTCTTGATGCCGCGCTGGGCGAGCTCCGCCTGCTCCTTCTTCCACAGCTCCTGCAGCGACTGCAGGCTGGCAGACTCGTGCTCGATGGCAGTGCGCTGCAGGATCTCGCGCGTCTTGGGCGAAAGCGAGGTCCACTTCTTCTGGTTCATGATGATCATCAGATCGGTCTCGAAGAAGTCGGGCAGGATGCGGTACTTGATGTAGCGGTCCCAGTTGAGGTCCATCAGGCCGATCTGCGTCCACGCCGTGATGTCCACCGTGCCGCGCTCGAGCGCCGTGTACAGCTCGGAAGAGTTGATGTTGATGACCTGCGCGCCGAGATAGTTGGTGAGGAACGCGTTGTAGATCGGATTGCCGCGCACCTTGAAGCCCTTGATGTCGATGTGCCCGCCGCTGTCGAACTTCGGCTCCTTGGTCGACCACAGGGTGAAGCGGATGCCGCTGTCCACCCATCCGAGCAGAACCACGCCCATGCGTTTTTGATGGATCTGGTTAAGGAGGTCGATGCCGCCGTTCTTGCGCGCCGTCGGCCCGTCGACGGTGCTGGCGCTCACCGCGTCGCACTCGGGCACGACCGCGGCGTAGAACGCGCACGGCGAGTAGACCATGTCGACGACGCCGCTGCGCACCGCGCCGGGCTGCTCCATCATGCCGATCGCTTCCGGCCCGCCGCGCACCTGGATCGTGAACTCGCCCCTGCCCGCGTCGTTGGCCTTCTTCACGAACTCGAGGAAGCTGCGCGAGTAGATGAGCGAGGCCGGAAACACGTGGGTTGCCGAAATCGTGTCCGCCGCCAGCACGGGCGCGCCGAGCGCGAGCCCCAGCGCAAGAGCAAAAATCCTCTGCAACATGGCCTCCCTCCCGTTGTCCGAACGACGCGCGGCATCTTACCATCCGCAGAGTGACGACGGTCTTTTCGGCGTTCGAGCAGACTGCCCGCGCGCACGGCGCCAGGCCGTTCCTGCAGCTGTTGCCTGAAAAGCTGGAGCTGAGCTACGCCGCGGCGCTCGACCGGGTGACGGACATCGCCGCGCGCTACCGCGCGCGCGGCTACCGCGCCGGGCACCGCGTCGCGCTGCGGCTCGAGAACCGCCCCGAGTTCCTGCTGCACTTTCTCGCCCTCAACTCGATCGGCGCGAGCGTAGTGCCGATCAATCCAGACTACCGTTCAGCGGAGCTGGAATATATCCTGGGCCATTGCGAAGCGAGCCTGGTCGTGACCCGGGAAATGCTCGACGGGGATTTTCCGGTCGCCCCAAAACCGGGGAATGCGCGCGAGTGCGCCCTGCTCTATACCTCGGGCACCACCGGCAAGCCGAAGGGCTGCCTGCTGAGCAACTTCTACTTCCTCAACGTGGGGCGGCGCTATATCGCCGAAGGCGGCCTGTGCGCATTGCGCGAAGGCGAAGAGCGGCTCATCACGCCGCTGCCGCTGTTTCACATGAACGCGCTCGCGGTGTCGACGACCGCGATGATCCTGACCGCGGGTTGCGTGGTACAGCTAGACCGCTTTCATCCAAAAACCTGGTGGCGCGACGTCGCCGAGTCCGGCGCGACGATCGTGCATTACCTCGGTGTCATGCCCGCCGTGCTGTTGAATTTACCTGAGACATCTTTTGATAAGGCGCATTGCGTGCGCTTCGGCTACGGCGCTAATGCCAATCCCGCGGACCACGCCGCGTTCGAGGAGCGCTTCGGCTTTCCGCTGATCGAGGCCTGGGCGATGACCGAGACCGGAGGGGGGGCGCTGATCGCGGCGAGCCGCGAGCCGCGGCATGTCGGCACGCGCTGCATCGGCCGCCCTCCGCCAACGCTGGAGATCCTGATAGACGAAGAAAGCGGAGAGCTCCTGGTGCGGCAAGCCGGGCCGGATCCGCGCCGCGGCTTCTTCTCCGGCTACCTCAAGGACCCCGAGGCGACGGCCGCAGCCTGGCGCGACGGCTGGTTCCACACCGGCGACGTGGTGCGCCGGGGGCCGGACGGCGCGCTGCATTTCGTCGATCGCCGCAAGAACATCATCCGCCGCGCCGGCGAGAACATCGCCGCGCTCGAGGTCGAGGCGGCGCTCGCCGGCCATCCCGCGGTGGGCCAGGTGGCCGTGATCGCTGCGCCCGACCCGGTGCGCGACGAGGAAGTCATGGCCTGCGTGGTTCTCAACCAGAGCAACGCGGTGAGCCGGGAGACCGCCATCTCCATCCAGAATTGGTGCCTGGAGCGGCTCGCCTACTTCAAGGCGCCGGGCTATGTCGCCTTTCTCGACTCGCTTCCCGTCACCTCGACCAACAAAGTGCAAAAGGCGAAGCTGGCGGACTTCGCGCTGCATCCGACCGGCTGCTTCGACGTCCGGGAGCGCAAGCGCCGGCCATGACTCGCAAGGGCTACGAAGGCGTCGCCGTCGCCGTTCCGGTCACCGTGCCGTATGTGCGCTATTCGATCCGCGCTGCCCATTGGTGGTTGGCAAGATGTATTTCCGAAATCCTCAAGTCTGCGGGGCTGAAGAAGGACGCGATCGACGGACTGAGCGTCTCGAGCTTCACGCTGGCGCCCGACACCGCCATCGGCCTCACCCAGCACCTGGGCCTGTCGCCGCGCTGGCTCGACCACCTGCCGCTCGGCGGCGCGAGCGGCGTGGTCGCCTTGCGGCGCGCGGCGCGCGCGGTGCAGGCGGGCGACGCGGACATCGTCGCATGCATCGCCGGCGACACCAATCATGTCGACTCCTTCCGGCTGACGCTCGCCAATTTCAGCCAGTTCGCGCGCGACGCGGTCTATCCCTACGGCGCGGGCGGCCCGAACGCGAGCTTCGCTTTTCTCACGGCGTACTACATGCGCGTCTACGGCGCGACGCGCGAGGATTTCGGCAAGCTGTGCGTGGCGCAGCGCGCCAACGCGCTGAAGTATCCGCACGCGCTTTTCAAGAAACCGCTGACGCTGGAAGAGTACCTGTCGGCGCGGGCGATCGCCGAGCCACTGCATCTGTTCGACTGCGTCATGCCGTGCGCGGGCGCCGAGGGGTTTCTGGTCTTGAGCGAAGAGCGTGCAAAAGCGCTCGGCATTCCGTTCGCAGCCTTGATGGGGACCATCGAAAGGCATAACGCCTATGCCGCGGATCCGGTGCAGATGCGCGCCGGCTGGGCGCTCGATCGCGAGGATCTCTACGCGCAGGCCGGCGCCGGACCGGGCGACATGGACTTCGTCCAGACCTACGACGACTACCCGGTGATTTCGCTCCTGCAGCTCGAAGACCTCGGCTTCTGCGCCAAGGGCGAGGCGCCGGCTTTCGTACGCGAGCACAGCTTCACGCACGACGGCAGCTTTCCGCTCAATACCAGCGGCGGGCAGCTCTCGGTCGGGCAGGCCGGCGCCGCGGGCGGCTTCCTCGGCATGGTGGAAGCGCTGCGGCAGCTGACCGGCCAGGCGCAGGCGCGCCAGGTCAAGGATGCGAAACTCGGCCTAGTCAGCGGCTTCGGCATGATCAACTTCGACCGTGGTCTCGGTTCCGGCGCGGCGATCCTCCGATGCTAGACAAGCCAAAACGCAAAAACCCGGTCCTGCGCACGCGGCTGCCGACACTGCCGCCGGCGGCGCGCAGCCGCGCCGCGCTCGGGCTGACCGCCGCTGCGGCGCTCGGCCGCTTCGAGCTGCAGCAGTGCCGCGATTGCGGCACGGTGCAATACCCTCCGCGCGAGGCTTGCCAGCAATGCCTTTCGATTCATCTTCAATGGCATCCTCAGTCAGGGGACGGCGAACTTCTGTCGAGCACGCTTTTACATCACAGCAACGACCTGTTCTTCCGCGAGCGGCTGCCGTGGCGCCTCGGCCTCGTGCAGCTCGACTGCGGCCCTACCGTGGTGGCGCACCTGCATGGCGGCGTGCCGCCCGCGCCCGCGCGAGTGCGCGTGGCCGCGCGGCTTGACCGTGCCGGGCAGGCAGTGCTGGTGGCGTTACCCGAGAAGGAGACTTCCAACATGGCAGACGACCGGCAATTGCGGGAATTCACCTGCGATCCGAAATTCCGCAAAGTCCTGGTGACCGACGGCAAGACCGCGGCCGGCCAGGCGATCGTGAAAGCGCTCGCCCAGGCGGGCGCAGAGATCATCTGGGTGGGGTATGCCGAGCCATGGAAGAAGTTTTCCGGTTTTGATGCGTTAAGCAAGGTTTCCCAGGTCAGCCTGCTGCCGCTCGATGTCACCGACTCGAAAAACGTCCGCGAGCTGGCGGCCGAGATCGGCGGCAAGGTGGACATCCTGATCAACAACGCCGAGCACCACCGCGCTTTCGGCATCGGCAACCGGCCGGGCGTCGAGACCGCCCGCGCCGAGATGGACGTCAACTACTTCGGCCTGCTGCGCCTGGCGCAGGAATTCGGCCCGGCCATGCGCGCGCGCGGCGCCGACGGCCTGGCGAGCGCGGCAGCCTGGGTGAATGTGCTGTCGATCTACGCGCTCGCCAATTTTCCGCCGCACGGCACCTTTTCCGCCTCCATGGCGGCGGCGCACTCGCTGGCGCAGTGCCTGCGCGCCGAAATGCGGCCCGCGGGCGTGCGCGTGGTCAATGTCTTCCCCGGGCCGCTCGACGACGAATGGAACCAGCTGCTGCCGCCGCCCAAGGTCGCTGCGGCCGGGCTGGCGGGTGCCATCGTCGGCGCCCTGCGCGATGGCGTCGAGGATGTGTATCCCGGCGACGTCGCGCAGGAATGGCTCGCGCGCTGGCGCGACAATCCGAAGGCGCTGGAAAGAGAGCTGTCCTCATGAGCATCCTCGATAGTCTGGTTCGCGAATTGTCGGCAGGCAGAATCCGCGTGGTCGACCTGACCCAGACCCTCTCGCCCGAGTTTCCGCAGATCTCGCTGCCGCCGGAGATGGGCCAGGCCTGGCCGTTCCGCATCGAGGAAGTGTCGCGTTACGACGAGCGCGGCCCGGCCTGGTACTGGAACAATTTTTCCTGCGGCGAGCACACCGGCACGCATTTCGACGCGCCGATCCACTGGGTGTCCGGCAGGGACTTGCCGAACAACGCGACTGACAGCATTCCGCCGCAGCGCTTCATCGGTCCTGCCTGCGTCCTGGACTGCAGCCGCGAGGCCGCGGAGGATGCGGATTTCCTTCTCACGGTTGCATGGATAAAGAAGTGGGAAAAAAAACACGGTCGCCTTCCGCCCCGCGCGTGGGTCCTGATGCGCACCGGCTGGTCGAAACGCAGCATCGAACCGGTCGAGTACCAGAACTACGACGAGACGGGCCAGCACACGCCCGGCCCGGACACCGACGCGGTGAAGTTCCTCGTCGCCGAGCGCGACCTGCTCGGCTTCGGCACCGAGTCGATCGGCACGGATGCCGGCCAGGCGTATCACCTGCGCCCGCCCTATCCCTGCCACTACTACATGCACGGCGCGGGGCGCTACGGCCTGCAATGCCTCACCAACCTGGACCAGCTGCCGCCGACCGGCGCGGTGGTGGTGGCGGCGCCATTGAAGATCCGCAACGGCAGCGGCAGCCCGCTGCGCGCGCTTGCCCTGA
>VBBY01000164.1 GCA_005881595.1 Betaproteobacteria bacterium
CGGCAGCTCCACCAGCGCGGTGACTTCGTCGAGCAGCTCGGCGTGCTCGCCCAGCGATCCGCCTTCGCGCTTCGCGGCTTCGAGCAGCTGGCGCTCGATCTCATCGCGCCGCGTCGTGAAATCCGCGATCACGGCGCCGTCCTTCAGCAGGCGCTCCTCGTATTCTTCGGCGTTGCGCAGCGCGATCTCGGCTGCGCCCATGAAGCGATGGCCGCGCGTGACATTGCCCGCTTTCAGCCCGAGCACGCTGCCCGGAACCACGCGGCGCCCATGCAGCATGACCAGGCCATGCACCGGCCGCACGAACTGCGCCTCGCCCGCGCCCCAGCGCATCATTCGCGGAATCGGCAGGCTTTTCAGCGCCTGCTCGACGATCTCGGCAAGCGCTGCGTCGAGCGCCGCGCCCTTCGTCATGATTCTTGCGAGAAAAAAATCTCCCTTGGGAGTCTCGCGCCGCTCCAGCTGCTCGACGGCAATACCATGCTTCTTGGCGAAGCCTGCAACAGCCTGCGCCGGCGCCTTGGCCGAAGGGCCGACGACTTCGCTGTCGCGTTCCTCGCCTTTATCCAGCACATTTCCAATCTGCGCTGCCAGGCGCCTGGGGGTGGCAAAGAATCTTCCCTCGGTCGCCGCAACGAGGCCCCGTTCTCTTAAACCCTTAAGAACGCCTTCGGCGAAGGCGCTGCCAAGCCGAGCGAGCGGCTTCGGCGGCAGCTCTTCCGACAGCAGCTCGACCAGTAGCGTGGCTTGCACGTCAAGCCTTCACGAGCGGGAAACCCAGCTTCTCGCGCGACGCGTGATAGGCCTGCGCGACCGCGCGCGCGAGCGCGCGCACGCGGGCGATGTAGGCGGCGCGCTCGGTCACGGAGATCGCGCCGCGCGCGTCGAGAAGATTGAAGGTATGCGAGCACTTCAGGACCATTTCATACGCCGGCAGGACGCATTGCGCCTCCATGAGGCGTTTTGCTTCGCTTTCATACTCCCCAAAGTGCTGAAACAACATCTCGGTGTTAGACAACTCAAAGTTGTAGCGCGACTGCTCTACCTCGTTCTGGTGGTAGACATCGCCGTAGGTCACGCCGGGTGTCCAGACGAGGTCGAACACGCTTTCCTTCCCCTGCAAGTACATCGCCAGGCGCTCCAGGCCGTAGGTGATTTCGCCGAGGACGGGCCTGCACGCGAGCCCGCCGACTTCCTGGAAGTAGGTGAATTGCGTGATCTCCATGCCGTCGAGCCAGACCTCCCAGCCCAGGCCCCAGGCGCCGAGCGTCGGCGATTCCCAGTCGTCCTCGACGAAGCGGATGTCGTGCTGCTTCGGTTCGATTCCCAGGTGCTTGAGGGAATCCAGGTAGATCTCCTGGATCTCGGCCGGAGATGGCTTCAGCACCACCTGGTACTGGTAATAGTGCTGCAGCCGGTTTGGATTCTCGCCGTAGCGGCCGTCCTTCGGCCGGCGTGATGGCTGCACATAAGCGGCTTTCCAGGGCTCCGGACCGATGGCGCGCAGGAAGGTCGCGGTATGAAACGTTCCCGCGCCCACTTCCATGTCGTAGGGCTGCAGCAGCACGCATCCACGGCGGTCCCAGAAATCGTTCAAGCGGACGATGAGCTGCTGGAAGGTCAGCATCGAGGATGCGGATTCTACCGGCTGCGTTTCGCGGCTGCGATCAAGCTCGCGATGGCGAGAGCGAGCAACGCGCCGATCAGCGTCGGCCAGTCTCGAAGACGCACGTAGGGCGTCGCTCCGGCGTAGCCCTGGGCGGCTATCTCGAGCCGGCCTGCGGCGAACTGCGGCAGCTGCGCGAGCACGCGCCCGTCGCGGTCGATCGCGGCGGTGACGCCGCTATTGGTGGCGGTCAGGTGCACGCGTCCGGTCTCGAGCGCGCGCAGGCGCGCGATCTGCAGGTGCTGCGAGGGCGCCAGCGAGTCGCCGAACCATGCGACGTTGGAGACGTTGACGAGCAAGGTCGCTTCGGGCAGCGAGCGCGCGATTTCATCGCCGAAGGCGTCCTCGTAGCAGATGTTGACCGCGACGCGCTGGCCGGCGACCGCAAGCGGGGCTTGCGCGAAGCTGCCGCGGGAGAAATCCGACAACGGGATTTGCAGCACGTGCAGCACCCAGCCGAAGCCGGGCGGCACGAACTCGCCGAACGGCACGAGGTGCACTTTGTGATAGACCTGGCGCGGCGCCGTGCCGAGCGCGACCACGCTGTTGTAGTACCTGTCCTGCGCCTCGCGGTAGGGAACGCCGAGCAGCAGGTCGCCGCCGTTGCGTTTCGCCGCGGCGTCAAGGCGCGCGAGGTACTCGGGCTCGACGCCATCGTAGAAGCGCGGCACCGCGGTCTCGGGGAGGATGATCAGCCGAGCGCTCGTCTCCTCGGCGAGGCGCGCGTAGGTCTCGAGAATACGCGCGTAGCGCTCGGGGCGGAACTTCATCTCCTGTTCGATGTTTCCCTGCAGCAGCGCGGCGCGAACCGGGTCGCCGGCCGGCGCGGTCCAGTCTACGGCCCGCAGCGCCTGGCCGACGCCAACCACCGCGACGAGCAGGACAAGGAAACGGATCTTTTTCTTCGTCACCAGGCCCCACAGCATCCCGGCCGCACCGAGCGTTACAAAGGAGAGCCCGTACACGCCGAGGAGCGGCGCATAGCCCTGGGTCGGCCAGCCAGTCGCGGCGTAGCCGGCCGAGAGCCACGGAAAGCCGGTCAAGATCCAGCCGCGCAGCCATTCGAACAGCGTCCACGCCGCCGGGATGACGAGGCACGCACGCGCGCCATCGGCTGCCGGCACGCGCGCCTGCAGCCATCCCGCGGCGGCGGGAAACAGGGCGATCAATGCGCAGAAGAGGAACGTGGCGAGGCCCGCCAGCGGCGCCGGCATGCCGCCGAACTGGCTCAGGCTCACGTAGACCCACGACACCCCGCCGCCGAACAGCCCCAGCCCGAACGCGAAGCCGCTGCGGAAGCAGGCTCGCGGCGCGGCGCGCATCCAGAGATGCACGAGCACGGCGAGCGAGGCAAGCGCAAGCGGGTAGAAACCGACGGGCGCGAATGCGAGCACGGTCGCAGCGCCAGCCAGGAGCGCGATCACGTCTTGGCTTTATCCACCAGTAGCGTGTACACGCGCCGGCTGTCGGCGCGCAGCACCTGGAAGCGCAGGCCCTCGATCGCGACGGATTCGCCGCGCTTGGGCAGGCGCCCGAGGTGCGCGATCACCAGTCCGCCGACCGTGTCGGCGGTCTCGTCGGAGAGGCGGGCGCCGAAGGCGGCATTGAAGTCGGCGATCTGGGTGAGCGCCTTGACGCGGTAGCGGCCGCCCGGCTCGGGCAGGATGTTGTCGCTCGCCTCGTCGAAGTCGTACTCGTCCTCGATGTCGCCGACGATCTGCTCGAGCACGTCCTCGATGGTCACCAGGCCGGCGACACCGCCGTACTCGTCGAGCACGATCGCCATGTGGTTGCGGCTGGCGCGGAACTCGCGCAGCAGCACGTTGAGGCGCTTCGCCTCCGGCACGAACACCGCCGGGCGCAGCATCTCGCGCACGTTGAACCCCTCCTTGCCGGCGTAGTAGCGCAGCAGATCCTTCGCCAGCAGGATGCCGATCACGTCGTCGCGGTTCTGGTCGATCACCGGGAAGCGCGAGTGCGCGGTCGAGACGACCTGCGGAATGAAATTCTCCACCGGCTCGTTGATGTCGATCACGTCCATCTGCGCGCGCGGAATCATGATGTCGCGCACCTGCATCTCCGAGACCGTCAGCGCGCCCTCGATGATCGACATCGCGTCGGCGTCGAGCAGGTTGCGCGAGTAGGCCGAGCGCAGCAGCTGCGTGAGCTGCTCGCGGTCGCCCGGCTCGCGCAGGATCAGTGCCGAGAGGCGCTCGAGCAGGCTGCGGCGCGCGGGATCGTTCAAGGGCGCTTCATTCTACCGCGTAGGGATTTGCGATCCCGAAGCGCCGCAGAATGCTGATTTCGCGCTGCTCCATGCGCCTGCCGTGAGCGTGCCCGCGCAAATGCAGCATCCCGTGCACGACCAGGTGCGCGTAGTGGGCTGCTACTGTTTTGCCCTGGCTGCGCGCTTCGCGCGCGATCACGGGGTGACACAGCACGATGTCGCCGCGATTGCGGCCGTAGTGAAAGCTGAGGACATTCGTGGGGTAGTCGCGTCGCCTGAAGCTCTTGTTCAAAAAACGGCTTTCGCGCCTGCCGACGATTCGCAGCGTCACGCCCTTCAGCCCGGCTCCCGCCGCGAGCGCGAATTTCAGCAGCGCCGCCGTGCTCGGCAGCCCGCGCCGCGGCACTGCGAACTGCACCCCCAGCCTATTCTTCCTGCGCGTTTTTTTCGTAGGCATCGATGATGCGCGCCACCAGCGGATGGCGCACCACGTCCTGCGCGCCGAACTGCGTGAAGGCGATGCCGCGCACGCCGGCGAGGATCCTGCGCGCCTCGATCAGCCCGCTTTTCTGCCCGCGCCCGAGGTCGATCTGCGTGATGTCGCCGTTGACCACCGCCTTGGCGCCGAAGCCGATGCGCGTGAGGAACATCTTCATCTGCTCGGGCGTGGTGTTCTGCGCCTCGTCGAGGATGATGAACGAGTGGTTCAGCGTGCGCCCGCGCATGTAGGCGAGCGGCGCCAGCTCGATGGTGCCGCGCTCGAGGAGCTTGCCGGTCTTGTCGAAGCCCATCAGGTCGTACAGCGCGTCGTAGAGCGGCCGCAGGTACGGATCGACTTTCTGCGCCAGGTCGCCCGGAAGGAAACCGAGGCGCTCGCCGGCCTCGACCGCGGGCCGCACCAGCACGATGCGCTTCACCTTGTCGCGCTCGAGCGCGTCTACCGCGCACGCCACCGCCAGGTAGGTCTTGCCGGTGCCCGCAGGGCCGATGCCGATCGTGCAGTCGTGCGCCAGGATTTTCTCGATGTATTCGATCTGGTGAGGCGTGCGGCCGTGCAGGTCCTGCCGGCGCGTGAGCAATTGCGGTCCCGCCTCGGGCGGGGGCCGGTTTCCCTGCAGCACCTCGGTCAGCGCGAGCTGCACGTCGTCGAGCGTCAGCTCGCCCGATGCGCGGTCGTAGAAGTGCTCGATGGCCTGCGCGGCGCGCTGCGCCTGCTCGCCGCGCACCGTGAACTTCGCGCCGCGGCGCGCGATGGTGACATCGAGCGCCGATTCGATCTGGCGCAGATTCTCGTCGAGCGACCCGCACAGCCGCGCCAGGCGCTGGTTGTCCTCGGGGTCGAGCCGAACCTCGACGGGTTTACTTCGCATTCAGCAGTTCGCCGCGCAGCGAATGCGGAAGAGCGCAGGTGATCTTCACTTCGACGAACGCATGAATGAGATCCGCGGCCCCGGGGAAGTTCACTACGCGGTTGTTTCCCGTCCGGCCGCTCACTTCCGTTTCAGTCTTTTTCGAGAAACCCTCTACGAGCACGCGCTGCGTCGTGCCGACCATCGCTTCGCTGATCGAACGCGCCTGCGCCTCCAGCTGCGCCTGGAGCCTCTGCAATCTTTCCAGCTTCACCTCATGCGCCGTGTCGTCCGGCAATTCCGCGGCGGGCGTGCCCGGGCGCGGGCTATAGATGAACGAGAACGAGGCGTCGAAGCCGACCTCGGCCGCGAGCTTCAGCGTCGCGGCGAAATCGGCCTCGGTCTCGCCCGGGAAGCCGACGATGAAGTCCGAAGACAGGCTGATACCGGGTCGCGCCTTTTTCAGCCGGCGCGCGATCGAGCGGTACTCGAGCGAAGTGTAGCCGCGCTTCATGGCGGCGAGCACGCGGTCGGATCCGGATTGCACCGGCAGGTGCACGTGCGGCGCAAGCTGCGGCAGCTCGGCGTGCGCGTCGATCAGCCGCTGCGTGAACTCGCGCGGATGCGAGGTGGTATAGCGGATGCGCTGCAGAGGGAGCTCGCAGATGTAACGCAGAAGTTCCGCGAAATCGGCCTGCGCGCCGTCGATCGCGCCGCGCCAGGCATTCACGTTCTGGCCGAGCAGCGTCACCTCCTTTACGCCCTGGGCGGCCAGGTGCGCGATCTCGGCGATGACGTCGTCGAAAGGCCGCGACACCTCCTCGCCGCGCGTGTAGGGCACGACGCAGAAGCTGCAGTACTTGCTGCAGCCTTCCATGATCGAGACGAAGGCCGCGGCACCCTCGACACGCGCCGGCGGCAGGTGATCGAACTTCTCGATCTCCGGGAAGCTGATGTCGACCTGGGGCCGGCCGGTGCTGCGGCGGCGCTCGAGCAGCTCAGGCAGCCGGTGCAGCGTCTGCGGCCCGAACACCACGTCCACGTAGGGCGCGCGCTCGACGACGGCCGGCCCTTCCTGGCTTGCGACGCAGCCGCCGACGGCGATCATCAAACCCGGCTTGGCGCGCTTCAGGTGCTTGACCCGGCCGAGGTCGGCGAACAGCTTTTCCTGCGCCTTTTCGCGCACCGAGCAGGTATTGAACACGATCAGGTCGGCGTCTTCCGGCCGCGCGGCGGGCTCGAGACCCTCGGCCTCGCGCAGCACGTCGGCGATCTTCTCCGAGTCGTACTCGTTCATCTGGCAGCCGAACGTGCGCAGGTAGAGCTTCGCCATCAGCGCTGCGCCTCCTTCGGCGTGAGGATCCAGACCCTGCGTACCTGGCCAGCGGCATCGACGACGTATTTCACTCGCGTGCCGGGCCGGATCGCGGTCGGCAGGATGATGCGGTTCGAGACATCGCGGATCTGCGCTCCCGGCGCAAGCCGCTGCGGCGCGCCGTCGATCTCCACCACCATGCCGCGCAGATGGCGGATCTCCCCGGCCCTGGCGTCCTTCGGAATGCTGCGCACCTGCGCGCCGGCGAGCGGCGCGGCTAGCAGCAGAAGGGCGATCCAACGTTTCATGCTACACCTTCGGGACGATAGCTCATTTTCTCACAACGGCTGGAAGCCCCGAGTCGAGGGATCCAATGAAAAAACTGCTGGTAGTCCTGCTGTTATCCGGCTGTGCAACAGCCGAGTTCACGCCAACAACGAAGGAAGGGGCGGCCTGTAAGTTGGGCTGCGCGCAAAGTCCACAAACGTGCCGCTCGTCTTCTACCTGCGGGCGCTCCTACATCCGCTGCATCGAAGCCTGCCGGGAAATTGACCAGTAGAATTTGTTGGTGGCGAATCAGGGACTCGAACCCCGGACACACGGATTATGATTCCGCTGCTCTAACCAGCTGAGCTAATTCGCCACGTATGAAAAACACCGATGCGCGATTATAAACCCTCGTGCAATACGATCTCATCGTAGTGGGCGGCGGCCCGGTCGGCGCGAGCCTGGCGCGCGCCGCGCGCGGCCTGGCGGTGGCGCTGCTCGCCCACGAGCAACGCCCGCCGCGCGCGAAGCCCGGAGCGCTCGACAGCCGGGTCTACGCCCTCAGCCCGGGCAATGTCGATTTCCTGCGCCGCATCGGCGCCTGGCAGACGCTACCGGCGGACCGGCTGACGCCCGTCCACGCCATGCGTGTCTTCGGCGACGACGCTGCCTCGTGTATCGAGTTCGATGCCTACAGCGCCGGCGTGCCCGAGCTCGCGTGGACGCTCGAGGATACGATCCTGCAGGATGCGCTGTGGAGCGCTCTGGACGCCGAAGTGGTCGCGCCGGCGCGCTGCGAGCGGCTGAGCATCGACGCAGACGCCGCAGCGATCGAGCTGGGCGACGGCCGCAGCATCCGCGGCAGGCTCGTGGTCGGCGCCGATGGCGCCAATTCGTTCGTGCGCGAGCACGCCGGCATCGCCGCCGCCGAGAAGGATTACGGCCAGACGGCGGTGGTCGCGAATTTCTCCTGCGAGCAGGCGCATTTCAACACTGCGTTCCAATGGTTCCAGGGGGGGCCGGTGCTTGCGCTCTTGCCGCTTCCCGGCAGGCAGTGCTCGATGATCTG
>VBBY01000165.1 GCA_005881595.1 Betaproteobacteria bacterium
ATATCCGCAGGACGCCGGTCGGGCGGCTGCCCTACGGCTTGCAGAAGCGCGTCGAGCTGGGCCGCGCGCTCGCCGCCGAGCCGGCGGTCCTGCTGCTCGACGAGCCCATGGCCGGCATGAACCTCGAGGAAAAGCAGGACATGTGCCGCTTCGTCCTCGACGTCAACGACCACTATGGCACCACCATCGTGCTGATCGAGCACGACATGGGCGTGGTGATGGACATCTCCGACCGCGTGCTGGTGCTCGACTACGGCCGCAAGCTCGCCGACGGCACGCCGGACGAAGTGCGCGGCGACCAGAAGGTCATCGACGCCTACCTCGGGGTGGCGCACTGATGGATCTTCCAAAATCAGGGACAGACCACGTTTTCCACCACCCCGGCCCTTCCGGCCACCCCTCCTCAGGGCGGAGGGGAAAAAACGTGGTCTGTCCCTGTTTTTAAGCGCTAGATGGAACTGATCTTTTTCATTGAGGTGCTCGCAGGCGGGCTGCTTGCCGGCGTCATGTATGCCCTGGTCGCCCTGGGCTTCGTGCTCATTTACAAGGCCTCGGGGGTGTTCAATTTCGCCCAGGGCTCGATGGTGTTCTTCGCTGCGCTGACGTTCGTCTCGCTCACCGAGCGCGGCTGGAATTTCTGGCTGGCCCTCGCCGCGACGCTCGCAGTGATGGTGCTGCTCGGCGTGGCGACCGAGCGCGTGGTGCTGCGCCCGCTGGTCAACCAGGCGCCGATCACGCTGTTCATGGCGACGATCGGCCTCGCCTTCGTGCTGGAGGGCCTGTCGCAGCTCTTGTGGGGCTCCCAGCCGCACGGCCTGGAGCTCGGCATCCCGGACGTGCCGATGGAGTGGCTGTCGCGGAAATGGAACGTCAACATCAGCCAGTTCGACCTGTTTGCCGCGTTCGTGGCGGGCGCGCTGGTGGCGGTGCTCGCGCTGCTCTTCCAGAAGACGCGGATCGGCCGGGCGCTGCGCGCGGTGGCCGACGATCACCAGGCGGCGCTCGCGGTCGGCATCCCGCTGCAGCACATCTGGGCGATCGTGTGGGCGGTCGCCGGCTTCGTCGCGCTGGTGGCCGGCGTGATGTGGGGGGTGCGAAACGGCGTGCAGTACGCGCTGACGTTCGTCGCGCTGAAGGCCCTGCCGGTGCTGATTCTCGGCGGCTTCGAATCGATCCTCGGCGCCATCATCGGCGGGCTGATCATCGGCGCGGGCGAGAAGCTCGCCGAGGTGTACCTCGGACCCTACGTCGGCGGCGGCATCGAAAGCTGGTTCGCGTACGTGATCGCGCTGCTGTTCCTGCTGGTGCGGCCCGAGGGCCTGTTCGGCGAAAAGCACATCGACCGGGTCTAGCGATGCTCTACCGCGAAGCCGGCCAGTTCAAGTCCACCTACGCCGAGGACCAGCAGATCTTTCCGATCCGGCAGGACCGGATCGCGCTCGCGGTGTTCCTCGCGTTCGCGCTGCTGGTGGTGCCGGCCATCGGCAATCAGTACTGGCTCGGGGCGCTGCTCACGCCCTTCCTGATCTTTTCCCTGGCGGCGCTCGGGCTGAACATCCTCACCGGCTATGCCGGGCAGCTTTCGCTCGGCACGGCGGCGTTCATGGCCGTCGGCGCGTTCATGGCCTACAACTTCGTGCTGCGCGTGCCGGGGATACCCATCCTGCTGGCCTTCGTCCTGGCCGGAATCTGCGCCGCCGCCGTCGGCATCGTGTTCGGGCTGCCGAGCCTGCGCATCAAGGGGTTCTACCTCGCGGTGGCGACGCTCGCCTGCCAGTTCTTCGTGCTATGGGCGCTGCAGAGGTTCGGCTGGTTCTCCAACCACAGCACTTCGGGCGTCATCACGGCGCAGCAGATCGTGATCCTCGGCTACGCGTTCGACACGCCGGCGCGCAAGTACCTTCTGACCCTCGGCGTGGTGGCCGTCATGGCGCTCGCCGCCAAGAACCTGATGCGCAGCGAGACCGGGCGCGCTTTCATGGCGGTGCGCGACATGGACGTCGCGGCGTCGGTGATCGGCATCCCGATGATGCGGACCAAGCTGCTGGCGTTCGCCATCAGCTCGTTCTACTGCGGCGTCGCCGGGGCCCTGCACGCGTTCTGCTACCTGGGCACGGTCGAGCCCGAGGCCTACAGCCTTGATCTCTCCTTCAGGATCCTGTTCATGATCATCATCGGCGGCGTCGGCTCGATCCTCGGTGCGTTTCTCGGCGCCGCCTTCATCACGCTGTTCCCCATCTTTCTCAATCTCGCCTCGAGCTGGGTGAACGAGTTCTTCGGCGTCGAGATCTCGCACGCCGTCGTGTCGAACCTGGAGTCCATCATCTTCGGCGGACTGATCATCTTCTTCCTGATCGTCGAGCCGCAGGGCCTGGCCCGGCTCTGGCAGATCACCAAGGAGAAGCTGCGTCTGTGGCCGTTCCCGCATTGACAGGGCTATACTGAAAAGCATTACCGCTCCTGAGGGGGAAGCTGGCGATGAAGACTGCACTGGCGGTGGCGCTCGCCGCGGCGGCCGGGTTCTCTACCCAGGCCCCCGCGCAGGCCAAGGAGCAGTTCGTCCCGGTCAACTCGTACTGGGTCGGCCCGTATGCGCCCGGCGGCTCGGGCATCGCGGCCGGCATGATCGATTATTTCAAGCTGCTGAACGCCCGCGACCGCGGCATCAACGGCGTCAGGATCACCTGGGAGAAGTGCGAGACCGAATACCGCAACGACCGCGGCGTCGAGTGCTACGAGCGCTCGAAGAACAAGGGCCCCACCGGCGCGACGCTGATCCACCCGCTGTCCACCGGCATCACCTACTCGCTGATCGAGAAGGGCACCACGGACAAGATCCCCATCGTTTCCATCGGCTATGGCCGCACCGATGCTTCGGATGGGCGCGTCTTCCCCTACGTCTTTCCGCTGATGACCAACTATTGGTCGCAGAACACCGCCAAGATCAAGTTCATCGGCATGAAGGAAGGCGGGATGGACAGGCTGAAGGGCAAGAAGATCGTGAACCTCTATCACGACTCGGCCTACGGGAAGGAAACCATCCCGATCCTGGAAACGCAGGCGAAGATGTACGGCTTCACGGTGACCCATATCGCGGTGCCGCACCCGGGCAACGAGCAGCAGGCGCAGTGGCTGCAGATCCGGCAGGTCAGGCCCGACTGGGTGATCCTGCGCGGCTGGGGCGTGATGAATCCTACCGCGCTCAAGGCGGCCGCCAAGATCGGCTTCCCGCGAGACCACATCATCGGCGTATGGTGGTCGGGCGCCGAAGAAGACGTGATCCCGGCGGGCGAAGCGGCCAAGGGTTACATCGCCGCGGGCTTCAACGCGCCCGGCGCGGATCACGTCGTCATTCGCGAGATCCAGAAGCACGTTTACGCGAAGGGTCAGGGCGAGCTCGAGGACAAGTCGCGCCTCGGCACGATCTACTACAACCGCGGCGTGCTGTGGGGCATCCTGACCACCGAGGCGGTGCGCAAGGCGCAGGAGCGCTTCGGCAAGGGCAAGCCGATGACCGGCGAGCAGGTGCGCTGGGGACTGGAGAACCTCAACATCGACGACAAGCGCCTGAAGGAGCTCGGCGCAGTCGGCTTCATGCAGCCGCTCAAGGTTTCCTGCATGGACCACGAAGGCGGCGGCGCGGTCAAGTTTCAGCAATGGGACGGAGGACAATGGAAGGTGCTCACCGATTGGATCGCGTCAGACCAGTCGATCGTGCGCCCGATGATCGAGGCCTCGGCGGCGCAGTACGCCCAGGAAAAAGGCATTGCGCGGCGCGATTGCTCTACAGAAAAGTAACCCTACTGGAAGGATCTCAACGATGAAACGCACCAGCCTCGCAGTAGCCGCTTTGGCGCTTGCCGCTGCAGCCGGCCCGGCGGCTGCCCAGAACGAGCAGTTCGTTCCGGCCAACTTCTACTGGGTCGGCCCGTATGCGCCAGGCGGCTCGGGCTTCGGCGGCGGCATGATCGATTACTTCGCCATGCTCAACGAGCGCGACCACGGCATCAACGGCGTAAAGCTCACCTGGGAGAAGTGCGAGACCGAATACCGCAACGACCGCGGCGTCGAGTGCTACGAGCGCTCGAAGAACAAGGGCCCCACCGGCGCGAGCGTGATCCACCCGCTCTCCACCGGAATCACTTATTCGCTGATCGAAAAGGCGACCGCCGACAAGATCCCGGTGATCTCGCTCGGCTACGGCCGCACCGACGCCGCCGACGGCCGCGTGTTTCCGTACATCTTCCCGCTGATCACGACCTACTGGTCGCAGAACACCGCCAAGATCAAGTTCATCGGCATGAAGGAAGGCGGGATGGACAAGCTGCAGGGCAAGAAGATCGTCAACATCTACCACGACTCGGCCTACGGCAAGGAAACCATTCCGGTGCTTGACGTGCAGGCGAAGAAGTACGGCTTCCAGGTGACGCACATCGCGGTGCCGCACCCTGGGAACGAGCAGCAGGCGCAATGGCTGCAGATCCGCCAGATCAAGCCCGACTGGGTGATCCTGCGCGGCTGGGGGGTGATGAACCCGACGGCACTGAAGGCCGCCGCCAAGATCGGCTTCCCGCGCGACAGGATCGTCGGTGTGTGGTGGTCGGGTGCCGAAGAGGACGTGATCCCCGCGGGCGACGCGGCGAAGGGCTATATCGCCGCCGGGTTCAACCTGCCGGGCACCAGCTTTCCGGTGATGCAGGATATCCTCAAGAACGTCTACAAGAAGGGCAAGGGAGAGATGGAGGACTCCTCGCGCATCGGCTCGATCTACCACACGCGCGGCGTTGTCGCGGGCATCATCACCGCGGAAGCGATCCGCACGGCCCAGGCGCAGTTCGGCAAGGGCAAGCCGATGACCGGCGAGCAGGTACGCTGGGGCATCGAGCACCTGAACATCGACGACAAGCGCCTGAAGGAGCTCGGCGCCGTCGGACTGATGCAGCCGCTCAAGGTGTCGTGCATGGACCATGAGGGCGGAGGGGCGGTCAAGTTCCTGCAGTGGGACGGCAAGAAGTGGAACGTGATCACCGATTGGATCGCCTCCGACCAGTCGATCGTGCGCCCGATGGTCGAGGCCTCCGCCGCGCAGTACGCCAAGGAAAAGGGCATCGCGCCGCGCGACTGCTCGAAGGAGAAATGATCGCCACGAGCACGTATCTGGCGGTCAACAATATCGAGGTCATCTACGACCACGTCATCCTGGTCTTGAAGGGCGTGTCGCTGGAAGTGCAGGAGCGCCAGATCGTCGCGCTGCTCGGCGCCAACGGAGCCGGCAAGACCACCACGCTGAAGGCCATCTCGAACCTGCTGCGCGCCGAGCGCGGCGAGGTGACGAAGGGCCAGATCGTGTTCCGCGGCGAGCGCATCGACCAGCTCGATCCGGCCGGGCTGGTGAAGCGCGGCATCTGCCAGGTGATGGAGGGGCGGCACTGCTTCCAGCACCTGACCGTCGAGGAAAACCTGCTCACCGGCGCGTACTCGCGGGGCGCCCTGGGCGCCGGGCTGCGCGAGGACCTGGAGAAGGTGTATGCCTATTTCCCGCGGCTCAAGGAGCGGCGCCATTCGCAGTCCGGCTACACCTCGGGCGGAGAGCAGCAGATGACCGCCATCGGGCGCGCCCTCATGGCTCGCCCGACCATGATCCTGCTCGATGAGCCCTCGATGGGCCTGGCACCGCAGCTGGTCGAGGAGATTTTCGAGATCGTCCAGGAGCTCAACCGCAAGGAGGGCGTGAGCTTCCTGCTCGCCGAGCAGAACACCAACATCGCGCTCAAGTACGCCGGTTACGGCTACATCCTGGAGAACGGGCGCGTGGTCATGGACGGCGCGGGCCGCTCGCTCGCCGAGAACGAGGACGTGAAGGAGTTCTATCTCGGGTTCTCCTCCGCCGGGCGCAGGAGCTTTCGCGATGTGAAGTCGTATCGCCGCCGCAAGCGCTGGTTGTGAAATATTTCGACCGCCTGGAGACCCGCTCGCCCAGGGCGAGGGAGGCCGCGGTAATGGCAGCGCTGCCCAGGCACATCGCGCACGCGAAACGCCACGCGCCGGGATTCGCGCGCATCCTGAAAGACGTCAGGCCTGAAAAAATCAATTCCAGGGAGGCGCTGGCGCGCCTGCCGGTGACGCGCAAGTCGGACCTCGCCTCCCTGCAGAAGGAGCTGCCGCCGCTCGGCGGGCTGAACGCGACGCCGGTGGAGAAGCTGGCGAAGCTGTTCGTCTCGCCTGGCCCGATCTACGAGCCGGAAGGCCGCGGCGCCGACTGGTGGCGCACGGCGCGCGGCCTGTTCGCCGGCGGCTTCCGCGCCGGGGACCGCGTGGCGAATACCTTCGCTTATCACTTCACGCCGGCGGGCTCGATGCTGGAGTCGGGCGCGGCCGCGCTGGGCTGCACCGTGGTGCCGACCGGAGTCGGCCAGACCGAGATGCAGGTGGCGGCGATCCGCGGCCTGGGGATCAACGCCTTTCTCGGCACGCCGTCGTTTCTCAAGCTGATCGTCGAGAAAGCCGACGAGATGAAGATCGACATCTCCTGCCTCGAGAAAGCGCAGGTCGGCGCAGAATTTCTTCCCCCGATACTCAGAAATAATCTACAGCAGCGCGGCATGCGCCTCACGCAGTGCTACGCGAGCGCCGATCTCGGGCTCATCGCTTACGAATCGCTGATGCCCGACGGCACGCTCAACGAAGGCATGATCCTCGAGGAAGCGCTGATCCTCGAGATCGTGCGGCCGGGAACAGGCGATCCTGTGCCGGCGGGCGAGGTCGGCGAAGTGGTGATCACGACCTTCAACCGCGACTACCCGCTGATCCGCTTCGCGACCGGCGATCTCTCGGCGGTGCTGCCCGGCGCAAGCCCCTGCGGCCGGACCAACGTGCGCATCAAGGGCTGGATGGGCCGCGCCGACCAGAGCACCAAGGTGCGCGCGATGTTCGTCACCCCGGCGCAGGTGAGCGAGGTGACGCGGCGCCATCCCGAGGTCCTCCGCGCCCGCCTGGTCGTCGAGGGCGAAGCCGGCAACGACCGCATGACGCTGAAGTGCGAAACGAGGGACCGCCCGGCGGGACTGGCGGAGGCCATCGTCGCCTCGATCCGCGACGTCACCAAGCTGCGCGGCGAAGTCGAGCTGGTTCCGCCCGGCAGCCTGCCGAACGACGGCAAGGTCATCGAGGACCAGAGGAAGTACGGCTAGATCTTGCGCGCGGCGGCCACGGGCAGCGCGTCGAGCCGCCGCATCTCCTCGTTCCTGAGCACCGCGGGGTCGGCGAGGAATGCCTTCACGAAATCGACCGAGTCCGCGCCCCAGAACACCTCGCCATCGGCGACGAAGCTCGGCACGCCGAACACGCCGCGCGCCGCGGCTTCCTCGGTGTTTTTTCTGAGTGCATCCTTGATTTGCGGGTTCGAAAGCGCGGCCTGCTCGATGTTCAATTCCTTGCACAGAGCGGGAAATCCCTGCGTGGCATCGGCGCCGGTGGTCCACACCGCATCGAAAATCCTTCGTACTGCCTCGGCGGTGCAGCCGGCGGCGAACGCGAGGCGCAGGTGCGGCAATGGGTTGAACGGATGCGCGGCGGGGAAGCGGAAGGGAATGCCCAGCTCGCGCGCCCACCACGTGCACCAACGGTAGGTCCAGCGCCGCTTGACCGGCACCTCGGCCGGGCCTTTCTGTCCCCAATGCTCGAGCAGGCCGGCGAGGAGCACGGGCTTGTAGGTCATGGCAGGAGAAATTCCTGCCAGCCGGTGAAGGCAGATGTACGAGTACGGTGATACAAAATCAAAATACCAGTCTATCGAGGAGGTCGCCATGACGGTGAGAATCGAGAAGAAGGGGAAGGTGTGGACGGTGATCCATTCGCGGCCGCAGGCGCGCAACGCCATGGATCCGGAGAGCGCCGACGCGCTGGTCGAGGCTTTCACGGCGTTCGATCGCGACGCGGATGCGGCCGTGGCGGTGCTCTGGGGCGAAGGCGGCGCGTTCTGCGCCGGCTGGGATCTGAAGTACTGCGGATCTCTCGTCGAGGATCCGACGCTGATCCACCAGATCGATTACCCGCTGGATGACCACCACCTCATTCCGCGCGGGCCGCTCGGGCCGACGCGGCTCGAGCTCGACAAGCCGGTGATCGCCGCGGTGGCGGGACCCGCGGTCGCCGGCGGATTCGAGCTGGCGCTGTGGTGCGATGTGCGCGTGATGGAGAAGTCGGCCTACTTCGGCGTGTA
>VBBY01000242.1 GCA_005881595.1 Betaproteobacteria bacterium
CGGGCTTATGGCGCGACGCTCCGTACCTTGGCGCTCGAAGGCGTAGGCGCTTTCTACCGCGGACCGATCGCCGCCGACATCGTGCGCGCGGTGCGCTCGCACCCGAAGCCGGGCGATCTGTCCGAGGAGGATCTCGCCGGGTACCGCGCGCTGGAGCGCGAGCCGGTCTGCGGACCCTACCGGCAATGGCGCCTGTGCTCGATGGGCCCGCCCAGCGCCGGCGGCGTCGCTGTGCTGCAGATCCTGGGTTTGCTCGAGCGCGCCGGCTTTGAGCGGGCAGCGCCCGACTCCGCCGCCGCGGTGCATCTCTTCGCCGAGGCCGGGCGGCTCGCCTACGCCGACCGTGCCCGCTACCTCGGCGATCCGGATTTTGTGCCGGTTCCGGTTCGAAAACTCCTGGCTGGAAAGTACCTCGACCGCAGAGCACGCCTGATCGGCGAGCGAGCCATGCGCGAGGCGGCGCCGGGCGATACCGAGGCGAACGGCACCAGCCACTTCTCGATCGCCGATGCGCAGGGCAATGTTGTTGCCATGAGCAGCACCATCGAGAGCCCGTTCGGAAGCCGCATCATGGTGCGCGGCTTCCTGCTCAACAACCAGCTCACCGACTTCGATTTCATTCCCGCCTCGGTGAACGAGGTACGGCCGCGCAAGCGGCCCCGCAGCAGCATGGCGCCAGCGATGGTGTTCGAGCGCGGCGGCAGGCTGCGCATGGCGCTCGGCTCCCCCGGCGGCCCGTGGATCATCAATTACGTCGCGAAGACGCTGGTCGCCGCGCTCGACTGGGGCCGCGACATCCAGGCGGCGATCGAGGTGCCGAACTTCGGCAGCCGCAACGGCCCTGCTCTATTGGAGCAGGGTTCGTCCTATGAATCGCTTGCGGGGTCATTGCGGCGCAGAGGCCACGAGGTCGAAACGGCGCCGCTGGTAAGCGGCCTGCACGGCATCGAACGCGTGCCCGGCGGCTGGCGCGGGGGCGCGGACCCGCGGCGGGAAGGCACCGTTCTAGGACGATAGCCGCGCCAGGATGGCGGCGACGCAGGCTGAAGGCGCCGCAGCGACATCGACCGCAATCGCCTTGGCTGGCGGCTCGAGCGTCGCGAACTGGCTTGCGAGGAGCGAGGCCGGCATGTAATGGTGAGGCCGCTCCGCGAGGCGCGCGCGAATGAGCTCGAAGCTGCCGTGGAGGTACACGATCTCGAAACGGGCGAGGCCATCGGTAATTCGGCTTCGGTAAGCTTCTTTCAGCGCCGAGCAGGCGAGGACGGCGTTTTTCTCTTTTCTCACTAGGCGATTCAGCGTCTCGAGCCAGGGCCGGCGATCCTCGTCGTCAAGCGCGATGCCGGCGGCCATCTTTGCCACGTTTTCGGGCGGGTGGTATCGATCGGCGTCGATAAAGCGCCAGCCGAGCTCGCGCGCGAGCGCCTTGCCGATGGTGGTCTTGCCCACGCCCGAGACCCCCATCACCACCACGATCATGGCTTATGGACCGCGTGGCCTCCGAAGCGCGTGCGCATCATGGCGAGCAGCCTGCGCGCGTGGTCCGAGCGGCCCTGGCTGGAGAAGCGCGACATCAGCGCGGTGATGATCACCGGGGCCGGGACGCCGAGCTCGATCGACTCGACCGCGGTCCAGCGCCCGGCGCCGGAGTCGTCGACCACCGGCGCAATG
>VBBY01000166.1 GCA_005881595.1 Betaproteobacteria bacterium
GTGCTGGTCGACGTCGCGCAAGTGGACACGCGCGTGAAGCTTTTCGGCGTCGAGTCGAAGCTGCCGCTGGCGATCGCTCCCACCGGCGGGATCAGCGCCGGGCGCCCGGCAGCGGAAATCCTGCTCGCACGCACGGCGAAGGCGTACGGCATCCCCTTTACCCTGGCCACGCCCGCCGCCGCCAGCATCGAGCGCGTAGCCGCCGAGGCCGGAGGCCGGCTGTGGTTCCAGCTCTACGTGGTGCGCGACCGCGAATTTCGCGAAAAACTGGTGCTCAGGGCCAGCAATTCCGGTTACGAGGCGATGCTCGTGACGGTCGATCTCGCGGTGTCCGGCAAGCGCGAGCGCGACCCGCGCAACGGCTTCGTCACGCCGTACAAGCCGAACTGGCGCAACTCGCGCGACGTGCTCTTCAGGCCAGCGTGGCTGCTGGAAATCCTGCGCTATGGCCTGCCGGGCATGGCGAACTTCGAGGGCTACAAGTTCTCGAGCCCCGCGGGGACCGACATCGCCACCGCGGTCGGCCGCGAGATGGACGCGTCCTTCGACTGGGAATACCTCAAGCGCCTGCGCGAGCTGTGGCCGCGCAAGCTCCTCCTGAAGGGCGTCGAGCGGCCCGACGACGCCGAGCGCGCGCGGGCGATAGGCTGCGACGGCGTGGTCGTGTCCAACCACGGCGGCCGCCAGCTCGACGGCGCCGCGCCGAGCCTCGAGGCGCTGCCCGCGGTGGTGCGCGCAGTCGGCTCGAAGATGACGGTGCTGCTCGACGGCGGCGTGCGCCGCGGCGTCGACATCCTGAAGGCGCGCGCGCTCGGCGCGCAGGCGGTGCTCACCGGCCGGGCGACGCTTTTCGGCGTGATCGCGGGCGGCGAGGCGGGCGCGCGCCGCGCGCTGGAAATCCTCTCGGGCGAGCTCGAGCGATCGATGAAGCTGTGCGGAGCGCGCTCGGTCGCCGAGATCGGCCCCGAGCTTATTTGCTCTTGAAGTTCCTGACGTAATCGGGCGCGGTGAACACCCACTCGAGCGCGTCGTAATAGCGCTCGGCCGCGCGACCGCGATACATGTCGTTGCGCACCAGGCGGCCGACGCCGTCGGGCACGTGAAAGATCATGCCCAGGAGCCCGGCGGAAATCTGCACGCGCGAGGCGCGCACCAGGCGGGTCGTCTGGTACTTGCGGAAGGCCGCCGCGAAGTCGCCGTCGGCTTCGTCGGCGGTTGCTGCGAGGCAGACCGCGTCCTCCAGCGCCATGGCGGCCCCCTGCGCGAAATACTGCAGCATGAAATGCGCCGCATCGCCGAGCAGCGTCACCGGCCCGGCGCTCCAGTTGTCCACCGGCTCGCGGAAGCGCAGCATCCAGCGGCGGAACATCTGCGGCACGCGCATGATGCTCATCGGCTTGTCGCAGTTGTGCGCGAAAAGCGGCAGCACCTCTTCCGGCGGCGCCTCCTCGTTGTGGCCGCCGCTCGCGTGCTTGCCGACGACGGTCGCGACCAGGTTGAAGAGCCTCCAGCCGCGCAGCGGGTAATGCACGATGTGGGTGTTGTGCCCGGCCCACAGCGTCGCGGCCGCCCAGCGCAGATCCTTCGGCATCTCGTCCACCTTGAGCACCGCGCGGTAGCACATGTGCCCGGAGACCGGCGGCTCGCCGTCGCCGACGATGCGCTCGCGGATTACCGAGCGGCCGCCGTCCGCGCCGATCAGGGCAGCGGCGGAAATACGCTCCCCGCCGGCGATTTCAACCGCCACTTCATTGCCTTCGGTGCGAAAGCCGGTCACGCGCGTGCTGGCGCGCAGCTCGATCGAGCGCTGCTCCCTGCAGCCGTCGAGCAGCGCGCCGTGGATATCGGCGCGGTGCGTCACCGCGTAAGGATTGCCGAAGCGCTTCGCGAAGCGCGCGTCGAGCGGGATGTCGATCACCGTCTCGCCGCTCACGCCGTCCATCATCAGCAGGTGCTCGATGAAGACGGCCTGCCTCTTCACCCGCTCGCCGACGCCGAGCGCATCGATGGCGTGCCAGGCGTTCGGCGCGAGCTGGATGCCGGCGCCGATCTCGCCGAACTCGGCGGCCTGCTCGAGCACGATGACCCGGAAGTTGCGCCGCGCCAGCGCGAGCGCCACGGCGAGGCCGCCGATACCGCCCCCGGCGACGACTACTGGCCTGGCATTGCGTGCTGCCGTCACTGGAACGGATTATAGGTACTACCGCGAGCAGCTGAATTGCGCGCTACGTGATTACTGCGTAAGTACAGACGGCGAAGTATGCCAGCACGGCAACGAGCACGAATGCCTCGACGATGATGATTGAGTTGCCGGTTTTCTCGTAGGTGATCCGACGGTATCCCTCACGCGTCTTATCGGCCTCGGCCAGACGCTTGATCTCAATCGCCGACCGGCGTGCCTCGGACTCGCGGATGTAGTCGTCAAATGTCTTATAAAGATTGAGCTTGACGTCGCCGCCCAGGGCGGCAAGGTTGCGCTGAAGAGCCTGTAACTTCGCCTGCGCAGCCTGGATCATGGGCTCGACGCGACCCATATAGTCATCGTAGGACGAAAACCCTCGCGTCCCCTTGAAAGCCGCCTCGCTTTCTTTGCCACCAAAGCCGTACTTGAAGCCAGCGCAGATGCTGACGATCTGCGTCACGGTAAAGATGACGGCGAGCATGATAAAAGTAGCAATCATCTCGCTGTTGGGATGGCCTACGCGCATCCATGTCGAGATAGCCGTAATGGCAACGATCGCGGCAATCGCATTTCGAACGATGGCATACCCACCGGTAATACCGACACGATTCACCGCTTGCGTATAGGGTGCTGCGCGATCGTCTACGAGCTGGTCATCGTCCAGCATGACCTCAGCGCTTCGGAAATCTCCGTGCCGACCACCCTCGCGCCATTCCCTATCGCTGCGTCTGATGAGGCCGCTGCGGTAAAGCTGGTGACCCGCAGCATGCGTCAGAAACAACAGGAGCGTGCAAATCACGAACACAATGGTCAGCAGCAGCGTGTGCACATTTGCGCTTCCTTCCCGCGCCATCCAGGTCCCAAGCAGGTAGGAAAACCCAAGGCCTTCCGCAAGCAAAAGGATGGACAGGATGACGACCATCCATCCCGGTAACGGTTTGCGCCCGCGGTCATGCGCCTTTCGCATGTAGATAAGACGCTTGTAAAACTCCGCCTTGGAGGTGGTCGTGATGTGTGTGCGGTAATCGCCGCAAAGCGTCTCCTCGCCGCACAGCCAGCCCGGGTTCGACGAACGGGTGGCGTCTTTCGACAGCTGCGCGAGCTTGCCAAAGAATGGCAAGGAGTACCAAAAGTTGAGCCACCAGAAGTTGACCTGGTAGCGAAAGGTGAAGTAGATCGCCAGCGTGAGCCCGAACGTCAGTACCACAAAACTGAAGTTCGCGTGCTGGGCTTGAATCGACAGGAAATCAGCCACGTTACCCCCCACCTGGCGCTGTGGGCGGTGCGCAAGCCACACATCCTCGGTAACGCGACCCTTTGCGATACTCCGATCAGTTGCTCATACAACGGGGAAAGCGGTCGCGCCCCCACCCCCCACAAGAACCCCCATCGACTCTCATACTCCGTCTCGCCGGCGGCGTCCGTGCGCTGACGTACGTATGCGACGGAAACACTGCCGCTAGGCGATCATCTCCAGCGCGATCTTGGCGAGCGGCGAGCGCGGGTTGGCCAGGGTTTCGATGATCTCGAAGTGATTCATGCGGTTGCCTACGTGCGCAGGCGCCTTCAGCTTTTCGGCGAACTCGCGCGACTGCCGGGCGAATTCGGCGCTCTCCTTTTCCGCCCATACCACCGTTACGGGGCAGCGGATGCGATCGGTGTGCCGGATCGGGCTGTATTCATGCTCGAGGCGCTCGTCCAGCCGCACGTAGACATTGCGCGCGCTGAGCCGTACCGGCAGCAGGTCGTAGATCCCCGACACAACCAGCGCTGCTCTCACGCACGCAACCCTTGTCAGGGCAGAGGCGGCAAGATGCGCGCCGGAGGAATGCCCGCACAGGAAAACGTTCTCGGACAGATTCGATGCGACCCATTCGATCGCGCGGCAAACCTGGCCGACCATTTCGGGCAGGGTGATGCTCGGCAGCAGCGCGAAATCGAGCGCCACGTAAGCCGCGCCGGCGTGGATGAAGGTTTCCGCGGCGAACGCGTTCTCCCGCTTCGACTGGCGTTTCCATGCGCCGCCGTGCACGAAAACGAGAGCCTTGCGCGTCGAAAACCCGTAGACGTCCAGCGTTTCGGCCGCGCTCGCGCCGTAGGCATAGGTCCCGGGCTCGCCGAGGCGCGCTCGTACTTCGTCGCTCGCTTCCCCGAAGCGCCGGATGATGTCGTCGGCGTGCGGCACCCAGGCGCGCTGCTCGTACTGCGCATCGAGCGCGGCCTGGTCGTAGTCCCGGAATACCTTCTTCACGTCAGAGGAGGATCGCGATGCCGTCGAGCTCGCCTTCGGAGTTCACGAGGTCGACTCTCTTGTGGGCGATGCGCAGGCCGGCGCTCGTGCGGCGCAGGCGATGCTCGACGAGCGCGCCCCAGAGGCGCTGGCGCTCGGCCCGGAATTCGACCAGCGTCAGCGTGGAAGCGACCAGAAATTCCGGTTCATTTTCTTTCAGGACGAGAATATTGCCCACCTGGTGCACGGTGCGCGCGAGGGGCAGGCGCGCGTGCGCCCTGGGGTGGCGCGCCTGCTTCACGCGCAGCCCGAGGAGCGTGCGGTCGTCGTGGATGATCGAGCTGGTTTCGAAGGGGTCCTTCTGCTCGCGCTCGAGCGGCACCCAGTAGGTCGCGTCGTCGGTGAACAGCTCCAGCCAGGCCTCGTACTGCTGCGTGTCGAGAAGGCGCGCCTCGTGGTAGAGAAACTGCTCAACGTTCATTCATGTAATCCAGCCAGGCGCGGAACTGCGCCCGGATGAAGACCTCGCTGGTGCCGGTGGCGCCGCGGCGTGTCCCGTCCTGCTCGTCGATGTCGCGTCCCGCGCCGCGCGCAATGTATACCCACTCCGCGGCACCCGAGGAAAGCCCGCGCTGCACGCGCTCGTAGACCTCCAGGTCGTCGGTGAGCACCCACGAGGCGGTGCCGTTCACCACGTTGGCGAAGGCCACCGTGTCGCGGAACATCTGCGGCGGCGCGTCCTTCATGCGGAAAGAGTAGGTGTAGACGACGGTGCGGTCCACCGCGAGCGGCTGCACGATGCGCAGCTGCCGGAACTGGCTCATGAACGAGCAGCTCGGATAAAGGATGGTGTTCCAGAGCGTCACGCCCAGAATGCGATCGGCTTCCGCCTCGCCCTGCCGCGCCGCGAGGCGCGCGCGGTACTCCTGGAACGCGGGATTGCCCATTGCCGCGACCAGGCGGCTGTCGTCGTGGTAGTCCCCCATGTAGCCGTGGCCGCGCGCCGTGGTCCACAGCCCGATCGCCTCCCATACCGGCTCGGGCATCGCGTTCTGCCGCATCTGGCGGATCGCGATGTCGCGGTAGCTCTCCTCGCCCGGAGCTCCAGGCTCGGGCGCGCCGCGCGACGCGGCGATCGACGAAGCGTGCACGTGCGCCGGGTGGATGCCGTCGAGGTGATTCTCCAGCATCAGCTTCCAGTTGCCGTGGTACGCGTGCTTGAAGACCCCGCCGGCGACTTCCAGCTCGCCGCCCGGCGCGCGGTCGACCAGATCGTCGAGCGAGCTCTTTGCCGGTCCGAGGAACTCCTCCAGGCCCGCGCCCGAGGCGGCGAGGGAAGCGAAGATGAAGCCGCGGTAGGTCGAAACCCGAGGGACGCGGCGCAGGCCGAGCTCCTCGCGCCTGTCGGACGCATAGCCCGAAGGCACGGGAACGGAGCGCAGGCGGCCGTCGGTGTCGTAAGTCCAGCCGTGATACGGGCAGACAAAATCGCTGGCGTGGCCGCGTCCCTCCGAACACACGATAGCGCCGCGATGCATGCAGCGGTTGATCAGCACGCATATCGAGCCGTCGCCCTGGCGCGCGACGATCACCGGCTCGCGGCCCATGCGGGTGGTGAAGTAATCGCCCGGCGCGGCGATCTGGCTGTCGTGCCCGAGGATCAGCCAGGCGCGGCCGAAGATGCGCTCCATCTCGAGCTCGAAGATCGCCGGGTCGGCGTACACCGAGCGATGCACCCGGTCGGGCTGTATCAGCTTGGAAAGCTCCATCGCCTAAAGGTCGCGGTCCTGCATTTCGGGCGCCAGGTACACGCGCTTGCCGCCTACGTATGTCGCCAGGGCGCTCAGATTCCTGATCTCCGCCTCCGGAACGGTGAGGAAATCGCGCGACACGACCACGAAGTCGGCGAGTTTCCCGGCGGAGATCGAACCTTTGGTCTGCTCCTCGTGAATCAGCCGGGCATAGTTGAGCGTGAACAGCCGCAGCACGTCTTCCCGGTTCAACACCCGCTCGTCGGCTCCGTAGACGCCGTCCGAGATGGTGTCGCGCGTGAGGAAGTGATACATCGCCCACCACGGATTCAACGGCACGACCGGCGTATCGGTGCCGCCGACGAGGAGGAATCCCTGGTTCAGATAGGTTCTCACCGGCGTCACGTGAGCCGCGCGCTCTTCGCCCCACATCCTCTTCAAGGAAGGCGCGGCAAGGAACAGATGGTCCTGCACCGAAAGCACCAGGCCCAATTCGCGGATCCTGGGAAAGTGATCCGGCTGCGCGATGAACCCGTGCTCGATGACCCACTCGCCCTTCGCGAACGGCGCAGCGTCGTGCGCCTGCTTGTATCCTTCGAGAACCAGGTCGATCGCCGCGTCGCCCACCGCGTGGGTGGCGACTCGCCACCCATGGAGCGCGGCCGCCTTCAATGCTCCGAAGTAGTTCGCGGTATTGACGACCTGCAATCCGTGATAGGTGCCGCCATGGCCGTAGGGCTCCTTGTACGGATCACGCATCAGTCCGCCCTCGAAGCCTCCGTCGGAGATGAACTTGAGGCCGACGAGCCGCAGCCAATCGTCGCCTTCGTTCGGCTGCACGCCGGAGGTGGCAACGAAGTTCTCGACCGCAGCGGCGGTTCCCAGTCCCCCGATCAGAAAGGCATTGCGCAGGCTGATGGCGCCCTCGTCGCGCAACGCCTGCCAGCGCCGATAGACCGCCACCGAGCTCAATGCGTTCCTCACCGCGGTGACCCCCATGGAGTTCATCCTGCTCTGCGTGTCCAGCAGCGCCTGCCTTTGCTGCTCCGGCGTTTGCGGCGGCGGGGGCGGCAGGGTTACCAACTGTCTCGCGTTGTCCACCAGTTCGCCGTTCAACTGGCCGTCGGGCGTGCGCGGAATCGCGCCGCCTGCCGGAACCGGGGTATCGAGCGTGATGTTGAACAGCCTCAACGCCACATTGTTGAGGATGTATTCGTGCCCGCCCCGCACCAGCACTACCGGATTGTTCGGTGCCGAGATGTCGAGCTCGCTCGCGAGGGGCAGCCGCTGCTCGGCGAGCTGCGCCTCGTGCCAGTCGCTGTTGCTGACGAGGATCTGGCCCGGCGCCGCGGCTTGGGCGGCTTTCGCCACCACCGCGAAAAGATCCGCCAGGGAGCGGGTCTGCGAAAGGTCCATTCCCGGGCCGCCGCCGATGGAGTGGAAGTGGCCGTCCGCCAGGCCCGGGATGACGGTGCGGCCTTTGAGGTTCACCTTGCGCGTATTGCGGCCGGAAAAGCGCATGACGTCGTCGTTGTCGCCCACGGCGAGAAAACGTCCGTCCCTGACGGCGAAAGCGCGAACGATCTTCGTCTTGTGCTTTGGTTGCTCGACGTCTTCGAGGGTGATGACCTTGCCGTTGAAGAAGATCGCGTCCGCCTCGACTTTCCGGCGCTCTCTCCGCTCCTCGTCGGCATTCGCAAAAGAGCCGGAAATGGCGTACGACAATGCGCCGATGGCGAAAACGGTCGCGAGTTTGAGCCGCGTCATGTCATCCTCCTGTGATTAAACCCAGACCTGCAGCACGTAGTCGTATGCTGCCTGGGCGTTGGTCATGTCGACGCGCTGCAGCTTGATGCGGAAGCCGTCCCTGGTTTTCTTCAGATGATGCGTGTACGAGCCGGCGAAGTGGCGCACGTCGTCGCGTCGCAGCTCCATCATGTGAAAGCGCGAGCGCACCTCGATTTCACCTTTTGGGGAGGCTTTTTGAATTACAACATTGGAGACGACGTGATTTGTCCCCCACATCGGCCGCTGCGACCAGGCGTCGGGATGCAGCACCCGCTTCATCCGGACGTCCATCAGGTTGCGGTCCTCGGCGAAGATCGACGGCACGCCGTCCCAGTGCTTGTGCGACGGGTCGGCGGGCATCCAGTACACGCCGTCGGGCGCGAACAGGTCGATCCAGTCCTGCCAGCGCTTGCTGTCGAGCAGCTCCGCCTGGCGGTAGAGAAACTGCTCGACCTCGTGCTGCTGCTTCATGCCCGCATGTACTGCGCCCAGGCTTTCATCTGGTTGCGCATCGGCGCTTCCGAGGTGCCGCAGTTCGGCGCGGTCTCGACCGCGCCGTCCTTCTCGATATCGTGGCCATGGTGGCGGCCGAAGCTGACCCAGTCGCCGCCGTCGGAGGCAAGCCCCTGGTGGCATTTCCAGAAGTTCTCCAGGTCGTCGGCATTGATCAGCGTTGCCGGCGAGTTGACCAGGTTGTAATAGGCGAGCGAGCGGCGGTAGATCGGCTCGGGCGCGCCCTTGAGGCGGAAATGCCAGATCTCGGTGAGCGTGCGGTCGACGCCGAGCGGCCGCACCGCGCGCAGCTGCTGCAGCGGCGATTGCACCGACAGCCCGGGGTAGATCAGGACGTGGTGGATGTTGACCGCGAGGATCTCCTCGGTGCGCTGTTTACCATAGGCTTTTATTAGTGTTTTTTCATACGCAACCGTATCAGGATCCTTCGGCCTTAGGCCCATGTAGCCGGTGAGGATGCAGTGGCCATACGGGTAATTGAGCGTCTGGAAGTTGTCCCACTTGTCGATCGTCACCGTCGCGAAGGCCGACAGCATGTGGTAGGACAGCGGCGCTTTGCCGGTGCGCTTCTCGATCTGTTTTTCGACCTCGTGCGCGGCGCGGCCGGTGGACTGGTGCACCACCGAGGGATGCAGGGCGTCGAGCTGGTTCTCGAGGAAGATCTTCCAGTTGGAGTGCTGGATGACGCGGAAGCAGTTGGGCACGATCTCGACTTCGCCTGCGGGCGCGCGGTCGCACATGTCGTCGAAGGCGACGCGCGAGGCGCCGAGGAACTCGGCGAGCGCCGGACCGCCCTGCGCCAGGCTCGCGAACACGAAGCCGCGGTAGCTCTCGACGCGCGCCGCGCGCTTCATGCTGCAGTCCGGGTTGTCGCGGCCGTAGCGGGTGCCGGCGTAGCCCGACTCCATCATCGGGATCGAGCGCAGCCTGCCGTCGTGCTGGAAGGTCCAGGCATGGTAGGAGCAGCGGAAGAACTCGCCCGTGTTGCCGTGCCGGTCGCCGCACATCATGTTGCCGCGGTGGGGACAGCGGTTGTAGAGCACGCTGATCCTGCCCTCCGCGCCGCGCACCATCAGCATCGGCTGGCGGCCGATCTGCACCGTGTAGTAGTCGCCCGGCTTCGGCACCTGGCTTTCGTGCCCGCAGTAGATCCACACCTGCTCGTGGATGCGCTGCATCTCGAGCTCGAAGATCTCGGGATCGGTGTACACCTCGCGCCGCACCCGGTCAGGCTCGACGCACTTCGAAAGGTCCGCGATTCGCTCTTGCAGCATGGTCGATCTCCTCGGCTGAAATGATAATCTAGCCGCCACGAAGGAGGAGATCCCGATGTACCGGAATTTCATTTGGCTTCTTGTCTTTTGTTCGTTGGTTGCGCAAGCACAACCGATCCCGCTGCGCGTCAAGATGTTCCCCGGTGCCCAGGCGTTGCCGGTGATGGCGGCGGCGTCCCAGGGCATCTTCGAGCGCCATGGCCTGAAGGTGGAAGTGCTGTTCACCGTGAACTCGCAGGAGCAGCGCGACGGCCTCGCCGCCGGCGATTTCCAGATCGCGCAAGCCGCGGTGGACAACGCGGTGGCGATGGTCGAGCTCGCTCGGCACGACGTGGTCATCGTCACCGGCGGCGACAGCAGCATGAACGAGTTCTTCGTGCAGCCCGATATCGCGTCGTACGCTGACCTGAAGGGCCACACGCTGCTGGTCGATGCCCCCAACACCGCCTATGCGCTGCAGCTGAAGAAGATCCTGCTGATGAACGGCCTGAAGGAAGGCGCCGACTACAAGATCCATCCGCTCGGCGGCACGTTCCTGCGGCTGAAAGGCATGCGCGAAAACAAGGACTACAAGGCGGCGATGCTCAACCCGCCGTTTTCGGTGGACGCGAAGGCGACCGGGCTGAGGAGCATGGGCCGCGCCATCGATCTCATCGGCCCGTACCAGGCGAGCGGCACGTTCGTGCTGCGCAGCTGGGCGAAGGCCAACGCCGACACGCTCGAGCGCTACATCGCCGCGCTGATCGAGGGCTACCGCTGGGCCGTTTCGCCGGCCAACCGGGAGGCAGGCACCAGGATCCTCGTCGAGCGCCTCAAGGTCACGCCGGAAGTCGCCGCGCGCACCTGGGAGCTGATGACCGACCCGAAATTCGGCCTGGCGCGCGACGCGCGCTTCGACATGCAGGGCTTCAGGAACGTGCTCGCGCTGCGCGCGGAGATCGAGGGCAGCTGGGGCGGCAAGCCGCCGGCGCCCGAGCGCTACGTCGATTTGAGCTACTACGAGCGCGCTCTAAAGCGGCTCGTGAACTGAGCGTAGCCCTCGTCGGCCAGCGGCGTTGCGCCGTGGAACTCGGAGATCACGCGGCCCAGCCGCGCCAGGTCCCGCTTTGCCACGCCAGCGTGCACCGGGAGGTACACCACGCTGTCCATGACCCGGACAGCCTCCGCGGCGGCGAGCCCCGGATCGGCCGCGGGCGGCGGCACGACATACAGGCTTGATGCGCCCCGCGTCGCGTCGAAGCCGGCTTGCCAAAGCCGCCGCATTAGCCGGTTGGGGGACCCAGAGCGAACCGGGAACACCCAGTGCGTGTGAAACGCAGCGCGCCCGCCAGGGCGATCGATGCCGGGCATGTGATCCACCGCAACTCTTGCCGCGGCGACGCGCCCGGCGATGGTGCGCGTGTCGAAACGCGTGAGCCTGCGTCGCAGCAGCAGCAGCAGCGCACGGCTCGGCCTATGCCGTATGGCGCGGAACAGGTCCAGGCCGGCAAAGCTGCGCGCCGCCCGACCGATGACCGCATCGTGGCTGATGCGAAGCGCAGCGCAGCCGGCCACAAACAGCGTGTAGGGCAAGCGGCCCGATAGGAGCTTTAGCGCGGCGCACTTGAAGAGCTTGCGCAGGTAGGCCCATTGGCTCTGCGGACGATAGTTGAGCTGGACCGCCTGCATGGTGTTGCGCAGATCGGCATCGCGCACGCGCAGCAGCGCGCCGCCAAGCGCGGTCGCCGTCTTGATCGGCCCGAAACTGAACATGCTCACGTCGCTCTCCGGGTATCCCCGGTAGCCGTCGCCTGAAAAGGCCTGCGCGCAGTCCTCGAACACCAGCAGGCCGTGGCGCTGCGAGACCTCGACAATCGGCTCCATCGGCATCCGGCTGCCGAAGAGATGCGCCGCGACGATGGCTTTGCTGCGCCGGGTGACGCTTCGCGAGATCGATTCCGGGCGCATCGCCAGGGTGTCCATGTCGAGATCGATCGGCACTGCCACCAGGCCGTGTCGTTCGATGATTCGCACCATGTCGCTGATCGTGATCGCCGACACGAGAATTTCGCTGCCGCGCGGCCACGCGAGCGCCGCGAGCAGGAGGTCGAAGCCGCTGCGCACGGAGAGGCAGGCGATGGCGTCCCCGGCCGGCGACCAGCACTCTTCGAGGCGCTTCTGCATGGCCTGCGCATCGCCGGGCAGCAGGCACGCGCTGGCGCCGAAGGCGACATCCGCCCAGCTGATGTCCAGCTTCTTGCGGACGATCATGTGGCTTAGTATCACACGGCGTGAAGGTCGTCGATGTCCACACCCACATGCTCAACGAGGCCTGGCTCAGGCTTCTGAAAAAGCATGGCGGTCGCTACAAGGTAAAGAAGGTCAAGGGAGGGCAGACCGGCATTCACCGCGACGGCGCGCCCTTCATGACGCTGACGCCCGGGATGTTCGATTACGACGCGCGCATCCGGGCGATGGACGAGGCCGGCGTCGACATCGCCATCGTCACGCTCACCAGCCCCAATGTCTACTGGGGCTCCGCGAAAATAAGTTTATTTGCTTCAAAAC
>VBBY01000167.1 GCA_005881595.1 Betaproteobacteria bacterium
GGAAAGGTTGCGTCAGCGCCGGCGCGTTGCGAATGTCCGCCGGGACCGCACGGTATTCGATGGGCAGCGCCGGCTTGCCGTTGCTGCGATCCAGCGTGAACTGAAAGCCCGACTTGCTGCCGTAGAAGAGCACCTTTTTCAGCTGACCGCCGATCATCACATCGGCGAGCGCCGGCGGAAGGGCGTTGTCCATGTCCCAGATGTCGTGACGGACCGCCTGGAAGTGCCACTTGTATGCACCGGTCTTGAGGTCCAGCGCGACCACCGAGCTGCCGAACAGGTTGTCGCCCGGCCGGTTCTCGCCATTCTGCGAGCCGTTGCAGCCGCGCACGTTGCCGAACGCCTGGTACAACAGCCCTAGCTCGGGATCGATGGTGGGATGCTGCCATGCCGTCGCCCCGCCGGTGAGATAGCAGTTGTTCGGCGTGTCGTTGGGCGTGACCTTCGTGGTCCACGTATCGCCGGCATCGAAGGTGTTGCCGTTAACGTCGGTGAACACGCTGCCGTGCGGATAGGTGCTGAAGAAATGCCACACCAGGGCGCCGTCGCTCGCCCGCAGGGCGAAGACCGAGCCACGCGAGGAGTCGTTCGTGCCTTGGTAGACTAGGCCGTCGTAGTACGTCGTGCGAACCTTGGCAATGGTGCCCAGCGTCGCGCCGCCGGGGGCGGTGGGTTGCACCGCCCAGACGATCGCGCCCGTGTCCTTGTCGAGCGCCACGACGCGGTTGCCGGCGGCCGTGGTGAAGACCTTGCCCTCGCCGACGCTCACGCCGCGGTGCTGGCTGTTGCCACCGAAGCCGTTGGCCGCGACCGACGGCTGCCACTTCCATTTGACGGCGCCGGTGGCGCCGTCGAGCGCGATGACGCCGCCACTGGGCGTGTCCAGATACATGACGCCGTCGACGACGATCGGGATCGTTTGTTGCGCCGTGGCGTTGTTGCCGGGACCCGGCACCGGCGCGGTCACCGGCTCGGCGGAAACGTGGGTCACCCACGCCGGGCCCAGTTGTTCGATGTTCTTCTTGTTGATCTGGGTCAGCGACGTGTACCCCCAGCCGCCGAGGTTGCCGGTGGTGTAGGGCCAGTCTTTACCGGCGGGCGCACAGCAGTTTTCAGCGAGTGCCGCCCCGATCGCGAACTCGGCATAGACCAGCGGGGCGCCGGCGGTGACCGCCAGCACTGCGCATAAGCGACTCATTCTCATGGGACTCCTCGATTTCGTTTGGAGATGACCGACAAGAGCGATCTTGTCGCCTCGCGATGGTGTCATTCACGCGGCAAAAAAACGCGGGTGACATGTTTGGTTGCGCCCCGCGCCGGCACGACCCGCCGCGAGGCCATCGACTTGATCCTCCGGGCTGCAGTAAGCTGAAAGCCCCGTCCGCAACGGCGGGGCTTTTTCGCCGGGAGGGCGCACGGCCATGCTGGGAAGCGCGGCGATGGTGCTGTCGTTCGATATCGAGCCGGCGGCGGCAGTCGAGCACGATGAATGGCACACGCGCGAGCATCTGCCCGAAAGGCTCGCGATCGACGGTTTCCTCCGTGGCTCGCGCTGGAGAGCTCTCGAAGGACTCCCGCGCTATCTCGTCGTCTACGAGGTGGCTGAGCTCGCCGTACTGAGTTCCGCGGCGTATCAGGAGCGCCTCAACAATCCCACGCCCTGGACCCGCAGCTTGATGAAAAGCTACCGCGACATGCGCCGCGGATTTTGCCGCCTCGAGGCGAGCGTCGGGAGCGGCCTCGGCTGCGCAACCAGCCTCGTCCGCTTCGCGCCCGCGGTGGGGCGCGAAGAGGCGCTGCGCGCCTGGCTGACGGGCCGAGTCCTTCCGCAGTTGGCAGAGTTACCGGGCTTCGCCGGCGCATATTTGCTGCGCGCTGCGGCTACACCGGCGATGACCGCCGAGCAAGAGATCCGCGGCCGCGATCACGGGCTCGACTGGGTGCTGCTCGCGATGAGCCACCGTGTGGAAGCGATGGCGAAGCTGGATCCCGGCCGTTTCGTCGAGCCCGGGGCGGCTGAGTCGCCAATTACGCAGGCTTATGGTCTGCAGTATGCGATTTCGCGCGAGGACCTTGCTACTTCGCCGGCACCGCTGCCGTAAGACGGTAAAAAATGCCGCTCGGCTCGGCTTTCAGCACCGATAGCTTGCCCACCAGCGTGATTGGATCGTCGCTGTAGGCGAGCGGGCGCTCGGGGTGCACCTCGATCACGGCCTCCGGTCCGCCGGGCATGTGGATGTCGCACTCCGGCGCAACCGCGGAAAGGATGAATACCGCGTGCTCGTCGTTTGCGGCAAAGACGACGCGCGCACCCGCCTTGGTGAAATGTCGCGGCACGGAATGGCCTGCGCCAGGGCGGATGTCTTTCACCAGAGTCGTGCCGGCGGGAGTGCCGTCGCTTTTCCAAGGCTCGACGCCGTGCAAGCCGTCGGCCGCGGCAAAAAACAGCGTGCCGTCGACATTCGTAAGGAAACTTGGGACGGAGCTCGCCCTGCCGGGATAGATATCCTTCACAAGCAACGTGCCTTGCACTGTGCCATCGCTTTTCCAGAGCTCGAACCCGTTTTTGCCGTCCGCGGCGGTGAAAAAAAGCGTGCCGCCCACGTTCGTCAGGTAACGCGGCTGCGCGCTGTCCGGGCCGGCATAGATATCCTTCACCATCACCGTGCCGGCCTCGGTGCCGTCGCTCTTCCAAAGTTCGAGCCCGTGCTTGCCGTCGCCTGCCACGAAGAACAGTGTGCCGTTGACGTCGGTGAGCAGGTCGGGAGTCGAATCCTCGGGCCCTGGGCGGATGTCCTTGACGCGGCGCGTGCCGCCCGCCGTGCCGTCGCTCACCCAGAGCTCGCGGCCGGCTTGCTCGTCGTACGCGCTGAAGAAGAGCTTGGTTCCGACCCTGACAAGTTGCCGCGGAATCGAGCCGACCGCGCCCGGCACAAGGTCCGCCACCAAGACCGTGCTCTCGCGCGTGCCCTGCGTCTTCCACAGCTCGAAGCCGTGCTGCCCGTCGTCGGCCACGAAGTAGAGCGCGCCGTTAAGCTCGGTGAACGAGTTCGGCAGCGAATCTTCCGCGCCAGCGCGAATGTCCTTCACGAGCTGGGTGCCTGCCGCAGTGCCGTCCGTTTTCCATAGCTCGAGTCCGGACACGCCGTCGTTCGCGGTAAACAGGACGACATCTCCGAAGCGGGTGAGGCTGCTCGGGTACGAGCCGCGCGGGCCGGGAAAGATGTCTTTCACCAACACGGGCTTGCTCGCCGCGCGCTCGATCTTCCACAGCTCGTAGCCGTGTTCACTGTCTTTTGCGACCACGAACAGCGTGCCGTTGACGTCCGTCAGCGCGCTCGGCGAAAAATTCTGCAAGGCCGGTTCGGCAATCGTTGCCGCAGCAGCAATGCACGCCAGCCCGGCGATCGCATGTCTGAAGATGTTCATGGCGGAGGTCCGAAACAACAATCCAGGACCTGCCGCGGCAGGTCCCGGAATCAATGGCATACCAATCGACTGCGCGCCGCCTAATCCCGATCCTTGCCGCTCGAGTCGCCAGTGCAGAACGCCGTCAAGCCCATCGCCGATTTGATACCCTGGACGATCAGCTTCTTGAAGTACTCCTGACCGGGGAACCCCGCCCCGTCGGTGAAGGCCGCGCGGTCATGCCCGAGCGTGGTCAAGAAGGCGCGGCCGCCGTCGTAATACTGGCACCACGCGACCGGATGGAACTTGCCATGACCGGGATGCGTCGAGCGCTTGGTCGCGAGCGTGTCCTCGTCGATGAGCAGGAGGAACTTCACCTTGGTTGGGAAGGGCACGAGGTTGTACCACTCGTCCTTGAAGGCCCAGCGCCCCGGCAGGCCGTCCGTCGAAGGATCCCTCGCAATCGTTTCCACAGTACCGTCCTGGAACTGGCCGTGGTCGTAGTAGTTGGCGTTGCCGAGAAGGCCTTCGTAGTAGGGCCAGTTGTACTCGGTGCCGAACGCGTTGTGGATCGCCACAAAGCCGCCGCCCGCGCGCATGAACTGCCGCACTGCGGTCTTGGCCGCGTCGAGGTGCGCGCCGGTGGTGGTGTTCACTGCCGACGTCGGCGCGATGGCCGTGCCGTGCTTCCACAGCGTATCGCGGCTGGTGCTCGCGAAGATCACCGCCTTGTACCTCGAACTCGGCCCTAGGCTGCTGGCGAGCTGATTGACGTCCTCGGTCCAGTCCATCGCGATGCCTTCGGCCTCGAGCCACGCCATGAGCGTGGTCTGCACGGTGTTCGGGTTCGCCCCCGTGTTGAGCGGCGGATTCAGCCCGGGGCCGAGGGCAGTGCCCAGGTTCGCGTGGCGCGGACCGGCGGTGCGGGTGTAGAGCAGCACCTTGTTCTGCCGGCTGTCGACCCAGTCGTGATAGCACTTCGGATTGGTGCCGCGGCACACGCCGTAGTCGAAGTCGCCGGAGATTCTCGGGTCGTTGAGGTCGGGCGTCATGCCGCTGCTCGGATTGCGGCTCTGGTTGTCGTCCGCGAATGCGGCAGAGGCGACCCCCCCCAACGCGAGCAGCGCCGCCGCGAGCGCCGTTCTTGCGGTTAAATTCATACTGCTTCCATCCCTGTCCATGGTTTCTCCCGTGTGGTCCCCTACCGAAGGCGGGCGGTCGCGTTGCATTGGAGCGAACGCCGTACCGTTATAAAGCGGCGGCAACAAAACGTCAGCGCATGGCTGTTTTGGTACCGCTATGAGAAACCCTCGGTCTCTCAGCGGCGCGTCGAGTAAAATACGACACAGTTCTATGGAATAGAACGACTAGGAGCTTCGCAGTGAGAGTCCAAGCACATGCCCTGCTGCTCGCGGGTCTGGTCGCCGCAGCGCCCGCCATCAACGCGCAGGAGATCCACGAACGCACCATCCGCTTCGGCCACCTCAACAACCCGGACCATCCAATCAGCGCCGGCGTGAAGAAGTTCGCCGAGCTTATGGCCGCGAAAAGCGGCGGCAAGCACACGGTGCGCGAGTTTCCGTCGAACCAGCTCGGCAACGAAATGCAGCAGCAGTCGGCGCTGCAGGGCGGGACGCAAGAGATGACAGCGCCTGCGCCGACATCGCTTGCCGGCATCGTCAAGGAATTCGGCCTGCTCGACCTGCCGTTCATCGTAGCTAACTCGCAGCAGGCGGACGCGCTGACCGACGGTCCGCTCGGCAAGATGCTATTCGCCAAGCTTCCCGACAAGGGCTTGGTCGGGCTTGCGTTCTGGGATCTCGGGTTCCGCAACGTGACCAATAACAAGCGTCCCATCACCAAGCCTGAAGATCTCGAGGGCATCAAGCTGCGCGTGATTCCCAACCCGGTGTTCCTCGAGACGTTCAAGACGTTCAAGGCGAACCCCCTGCCGATGCCGTTCTCTGACCTCTACAGCGCGCTCGACACGCGCGCCGTCGACGGCCAGGAGAATCCGTTCGCAGTCATCCTGTCGAACAAATTCTTCGAGGTGCAGAAGTTCCTCAGCACCACGAACCACGTCTACACCGCGAACACGATCCTGATCAGCAAGAAGTTCTGGGACCGACTGTCGCCTGTCGAGCAGAAACTGGTGCAGGACGCCGCGCTCGAAGCGCGCGACTACCAGCGCAAAATAAGCCGCGAGGCGGCGCAGAAGGCGGTAGGCGAGCTGCGCGCCAAGGGAATGCAGGTGAACGAGGTGCCGCCGGCTGAACTGGGCCGCATGCGCCAGATGGTGCGCCCGGTCCACGACAAATTCATGGCCGAGTACGACCCGGCGCTGGTGAAGACCTTCCGCGCCGAGCTCGAGCGCATCCAGAAGCTCTAACGCGCTCTTACCGATCGCGACACTCGCCCAGATCTAGCGTTATCTGAACAGGAGGAGGGATGCGCTACGAATCAAAGTCGAAGATTTCGGCGCGATACATGTTTCGGCATCTTCCGGGTCGTTCACTCATTGCGACGAGCCTGCTCGCGCTCGGCGTACTGAGCGGCACGGCTTGGGCGGATTCAAGAGGAATCTCACTGGTCAACATCAGCGAGAACGCGGAAACATTCGGGTCGGTGTTCCCGCGGGTGAAGGTGAGCCCGACCAACCCGACACGTACCTCGCCAGAATCCCGCTGTCTATGATGTAGAGGCAGTCATCACTTCCTCGCGTTCTATGGCTGGAGTGACACTCACCTTGCGCTCTGAAAACTGATCCAACTCCCGAGGATAGCCAACATGCCAACAGCCAAATTCCTATCGACGATGCTCAAGGCTCTTGCTTTTGGCGTCTGGGCGTTGAGTTCCTTTTCCCCAGCGGCCGACGCGGTCGTCCCCATACCTTCGGTAATCGGTCCGCTGCCATCCGATGTGCCCGGCTCGCCGGACCGCAACTATCCGTTCTTTGCCACGGATATGGTCATGGCTGACTTCGGCTACGTCGAGGAGGAGTTTTTCTTCGACGGCACGGCGAACCGCTACGACGCGCCGGCACCGTCGGGCGGCATCGGCAATAACGCCGCATCGGCGCCAACGGCTAACATTGTCGTGAGCGGTATTCCGTATCGATCTCGGCTGTTGGTGCGGCGTCCCTCTGACGCCCCGCGCTTCAACGGCGTGGTGGTCGTTGAATGGCTAAACGTCACCAACGGTTTCGACACGGATGTGCACTGGCTGTATCAGAAAGAATTCTTTCTGCGTGCGGGCTACGCGTGGGTCGGCGTATCGGCGCAAAACGCCGGCCTGTCTAATTCGCCAAACGGCCTCAAGCGCTGGAGCCCTGCGCGATACGGCACGCTCAATGTCAACGCGAACGGTACGCTGACGGGCGATGTGCTCTCGTACGACATCTACTCGCAGGCAGCGCAAGCCATCCGCAGCGTTCCTGCGGTAATGGGTGGTCTCCCGGTCCAGATGGTGCTAGCCATCGGCCAGTCGCAATCCGCAGGTCGGCTCGGCATCTATCTCAACGCGATCCACGTTCGCGATCCGATTTACGACGGTGCCGTCCTGGCGTCGGGTGGGCAGATCATTCGCAATGACCTTGCCATTCCGGTCATCAAGCTGCTTACAGAGACCGAGTTCGCAATGAACAACGTGAACGAAATCCCGGTCTTGCAGCCCGACACGGACAAGATTCGTATCTGGCCCGTCGCCGGATCGTCGCACTCGGAGCAATATTCGCTGCTCTCGCGAGCGGCATTCTTGAAGCGCGATCTCAACCTGCTCGCATTCGACGCCTGCGCAACGCCGGCACGAAGCCGAGTGCCGAACCGCTTCGTGTATAACGCCGCCGTCGATGCATTGGTTCAGCTGAATCGAACCGGAAAACAGCCTCCGCATGCGCCGCTGATTGAGGTCTTGACCGTTTCTGCGCCTTCTATTGCGCGCGACACCTTCGGTAATGGACTCGGAGGCATTCGCCTGGCCGAAATGGAAGTCCCGGTGGCTCACGAAGGCGGCGAAACGTGCGGACTTGGTGGCACGCACGTGCCTTTTAGTACGGCAACGCTCGACTCGCTCTATCCGAACCACGGCGCATACGTTTCCAAAGTGGCCCACGCGGCAAACGCTTCTATCGAGGCGGGTTTTGTGCTGGCGGAAGATGCTCAAGCGACAATCGACAAGGCGGCCGGCTCAATCGTGGGTTCCGGACTGACATGCGGTGCGCTTTGCGAGGATTCGCGGCAGTTCCCGATCCATCCGTCCTCGACCCTGCTGCGAGATCAGACATCATTTCTTGCGTTCGTCGGCAGCAAAGCGCTGGTCGCCACGCTCGAGGAACTGACCCGTAACATAGCGAAGGGCTACACGTATGGCGCGGGTAAAAAGGGGCAGCAGAGTTTCACGAATGCCATCGCAGGCCTGCAAACGTATATTGGTCAAGTGCAAGAGGTACTC
>VBBY01000241.1 GCA_005881595.1 Betaproteobacteria bacterium
TCCCTCCGTCAATTGCCGGAGCGCGAGAAGCATCGCCTGAAGAACGGCGATCCGTGTCCGGATCTGCTTCACGTGCCGCTGCGCGAGCTTTTGGACCTCTCCGGCCGGCCGGTCGCGGTCCTGCCAGAGATCGAGCAGGGCGCGAGTTTCACCGACGTGAAAGCCCAGCGCACGCGCCCTGCGGATGAAGCACAAGCTGTGCACGTCGCGCTCGCCGTAGGACTTGCGCTCGGGCAGCAGCCCGATCGCCCGATAGTGGCGGGCCCGCTTGAGGCTGACGCCCGCGCGTCTCGCCGCTTCAGCGATGTCCAGTTACGAGCCTTTCACGACCTTGATCTGGTTGTCCACCGACCGAACGCCGTCGACCCTGGAGGCGACGCTCGCGGCGCGCTTGCGTTCAGCCGCGGTGGCGGCCGTTCCCCACAGCGACACCTTGCCGTCGGCGGCCGTGACGTCGATGCCCGCGGCCTGGATCTTCGCCGCGCCTTCGAGCGCTTTCTTCACGCGCGCGGCGAGCTCCTGGTTCGGATCGGGCTTCGGCGCTTCGGGCGCCTTTGCTTGAGGCGCGGGCGCGGGGGCGGGGGTGATGGGTTGAGGCAGCGCCTGCGGAGCGGGTGCCGGCGCCGGCTTGGGCGCCGGCTGGTCGCCGCAGGCCGCGGCGCCGAGCAGGAGAACGGCTGCAATGAGTTTTTTCATGGTCGTCCTTCAGTGATAAGGGAAGAGGTCCGCGATCGCTCGCGCGTCGAAACGGTACTCGTGGTTGCACATCTCGTTGCGGATCACCACCTCGCCCTGCTCGGCGAGGATGGCCTCCAGTTCCTCGCGGCCAAGACCGCGCAGCATGTCTTTCACTTTCGCCTCGTCGTAGGGGCAATGATATTCGACGGAGTAGAGGCGGAACACCCGCATCAGCTCTTCCGGGAACACGCGGGTAAGCAGGTCGTAGGGCTGCGCACGGCGTGTTTCGTCCAGCGTCAGCGTCGCGGCGAGCTGCGTGACCCGGCTCCAGCCGTCGGGGTCGCGGCTGTCGGCACCAGGTAGTTTTTCCAGCAGCAGTCCGCAAAGCGCGTCATCGTCGGCGTACAGCCGCAGGTACGCCGGCAGCTGCTCGGACTGCGACAGGTAGTGCTGGAAGATCTGCTCCAGCGTCTCGCCTTCCAGCGGCACCAGGCTCTGGTAGAAGCGGCCGCTTTGCAGGTCCTCCAGCGTCACCGACAGGCGACCGTCGCCCAGCAGGTTCCTTTCATTGGTCTTTCGCAGCCCTTCTTTCCGGTAGTGCGCCATCCCGCGTATGCGCAGCTCCGCCGTGCAATCGGCGACCAGCAGCCTGACCGGCCCCGAGCCCTGCACCTGGAGCGTGACCCGGCCCGCGCCCTTCTGGTTGGCGCCAAGCAGGGTATTCAGCGCGGTGGTATGCCCGAGCAGCGACGCGATATCCTCGGGGTAGTCCCTCCCATCCAGCATCCGCTGCCAGGCGCCGGTGAGGCACAGCAGGCGGCCCCTGATGTCGAGCTCTTCGAAAAGGAAGCGCTGCACGTAGTCCGTTTGCATGGTTAAAGTATATCGATAGACGTAGATCGAGAACTCCCCTAATCATGTACTCGCCATCAATGAGCGCAGATCGGTTAGGCGGTTAGTGCGTGAGCGCAGTATTACGACCGCGACGGAAAAGCTAGGTAGACGTTGCTGAAAGGAAAGATTACGGTCGACCGTCACAAGGACGTCAAAATTCTTTTGAAGAGGTCGCCATTCTTAGCCGATGCCCATCCGGCATCTGGAACGGTTACTACCTCGTGTCCCGTAATGTCCCGAGCAAGGCGCCGGTCAACGCACTCGTCGAGCAACACCCTCACGCGTCGAAAGCCACCACTCGAGTTTTGCCTTCCTCAAGGAATGCAATGACCTGTTCCCGCGTCACAGTCGGGAAACCCTTGAGAAATTCATCAATGGACTCACCGCCTTCCAGATAATCGATTAAGGTCTGGATAGGAATGCGGGTGCCCGCGAATACCGGTGTTCCACCTAGCACGTCCGGCGATTGGCTGACGATACGTTTGCCCATAAGTCGGTAGATTACGCTCGTTGAACGGTCAGCGCCAAAGTCTTGGCTTATCGCTTACGCTTGCCGCAAAATCAATTGTGATATCTGGTTGTCCAATCTGCATGGAGGAGTTTGTCTGAGCGGTCCGCCGTTCCGCGCCGAGCACATCGGCAGCCTG
>VBBY01000246.1 GCA_005881595.1 Betaproteobacteria bacterium
CAGTGGGTTGCTCGCGGATGGGAAGCGACAGCAGCGCCATCGACGCCGCGATCGCCGCGAACGCGACCATCGCCGCCTTCCAGCCGAAGCCGTTGATGAGCGACTGGCCGAGCGGCGCCAGCACCAGCGTGCCGAGCGACCCGGCCGCGGCGACAAGGCCGACGGTCTGGCTGCGCTTTTCGGGTGGCGTTGCGCGCGATACCGTGCCAATTAGCACGCCGAAGCCGGTGCCGGCGGTGCCGATGCCGGCGAGGAAGCCAGCCACCTCGAGCCCGCCGGGGAAGGCGTTCGAGAACACCATCAGCAGCAGCCCCGCCGCGTAGACCAGCGCGGTGGCGACCAGCACCGGGCGCGGGCCGTAGCGGTCGGCAGCCGCGCCGACGAAGGGCTGCGACAGGCCCCAGACGATGTTCTGCAGCGCGATCGAGAAGCCGAAGGTGGCGGCGGAGATGCCCAGGTCGAGCGTCATCGGCCGCATGAACAGGCCCAGGCTCTGGCGCAGCCCCATGCAGATCGAGATGATGAGCCCGCTCAGCACGATGAGGACCAGCATGGCGCGGCGGTTCTGGATGGCAGTCATGAATAGGTAAACAGATCGGTTTACTTATCATCAGGGCCTGCCTATACTTCTGTCAAGCCTTGGGTACACAGACCTGTGTAGAACGCATCCTCGCCGCCGCGGACAAGCTCTTCTATGCGAAGGGGATCCGCGCCGTCGGCGTTGACACCGTCGCTGCCGAGGCCGGCGTCAGCAAGCGCACGCTCTACAACCACTATCCTTCGAAGGACGCGCTGATCGCCGCCTACCTGCAGGCGCGCTTCAAGCACATCGCGCCCTCCGACGCGCCGGCGCGCGAGCAGATCCTCGGCGCCTTCGACCGGCTCGAGCGCATGTTCGCCGACGGCAGCTTCCGCGGCTGCCCCTACGTCAACGCGGTCACCGAGATCGGCGATCCCGGGCACGTCGCGGCGAGCATCGCCGTCCAGTTCAAGGAGCAGCGCCGGCTCTGGTTCCGCGCGCTGCTGGAGCGCCTGGGGGTGAGGGACGCCGACGCCCTGGCCACGCAGCTCCAGATCCTGAGCGAAGGCGCGCTTTCGGCCGCGCTCGTGCGCGGGGGCGATCCTGCGCTTGCGCGCTCAGCGCGTGCGGCCGCCGAAGTTCTGCTCGATGCGGCTAAAGTACGCTCTCGCAAAGCCAGAAAGGAGTGACGCGATGCCCGCCCTGCTCACCGGAGGCTGCCTCTGCGGCGCCATCCGCTACACCGTCAACGCCCCCGTCGCGACGCTGCGCGCTTGCCATTGCACGAACTGCCAGAAATCGTCCGGCGCCGCCGGCACCGTCAACGCCGTCGTGCCGAGCGCGAGCTTCAGGATCACCAAGGGCGCAACCAGGAAATACGACGACTCGGCCACGCACAGCGGCCGCACGCTGAGCCGCCATTTCTGCGCCGACTGCGGCTCGCCGATCTACAGCCAGCGCAACCCGGATCCTGGATTC